>JAUXBJ010000295.1 GCA_030619425.1 bacterium | reverse complement strand
GTGACGGCGCCTCGGCTGTGCCAACCGCCAGTACGACCCCGCCACGGTCTTTGAGTAAAACGGTATCGCCGGCTTCAAAGGATCCATCGATGTGCATGATGTCGGTTTCGCTGAGGTCACAACCATCGAGCACGCGCCTGCTGAAATCATCTGTAACCCTTATGGCGGCGAAATCCAACACCCGATGACAGGGCAGGAGATAATCCCGAAGCTTACCTTCGGTATGCCGCTGGCCGATTTGGTCCAGAGACAGGGCGTCCTCCAAATGCAAGCCGCCCACCGACCGACGCACCAAACCCGCCAAATACGCGCCGCAACCGATAGCCTCACCGAGATCATTAGCCAGCGATCTGATATAGGTACCCTTGGAGCAGGTTACGTTCAGTTGCAAATGTGGGCTTTCATAACTCAGAGAGCGAAGTGACTTGATCTCAACCTCGCGCGACGGAGGCGTGACATCCGTTCCTCGGCGGGCCAGATCGTACAACCGTTGTCCGCCAACGCGCACACTTGAGTATGCCGGCACTCGCTGGACTATTTCGCCTCGGAACTGGTCGAGTAGTTTTTCGATCTCGGACTGTGTCAACTCCGGCGGCGTTTGGTGTGGCTGGGAATCATCTATGCCTTCGCTATCGAAAGTCTTCGAACTCCGGCCAAGAACGATATCGGCCTCGTACGTTTTGTCCCACCCCGTCAGGAAGCGCACAATCTTGGTAGCACTGCCCAGGCAGACCACCAACAGCCCCTGAGCCAGGGGATCGAGTGTCCCGGTATGGCCGATGCGTCGCTGGTCAAGCAGCTTGCGCAGTCGTTGGACTACATCATGGCTGGTCATGCCCGATGGTTTGTCAACCAGCAACACGCCGTTGTAGGTGTGAGCCCGCTTATTCATAGCCATTACTTGTAAATAAACGTAGTACTTCAGCCTTCGCTTCCGCTAACGGCAACGACAACGTACACCCGGCAGCGTTGAAATGGCCGCCTCCGCCATGAACCGCAGCCAGTGATGCCACGTCAATACGTTCTTTGGACCTGAGGGATACCTTGGTTCGTTGATGGTCGATCTCGCGCAGAAGAGCACCGGCCAGAACACCCTTGTTATACAGAGTGAAGTCGACAAGACCTTCAGTCTCCGACTTGTGTGCACCGGTTTCGGCAAGCATCTTCAAAGTCAGGGTGAGAAGACAGATGCGTCCTTGATCAAAGAACTCAACGCCACTCAGAACCCTTCCCACCAGCATAGTGGTGGTCGGTGGCAAATCGTAATAGACCAGATCGCAGATCTTCTGGGTGTCGGCGCCCGCATCTATGAGCCGACCCGCAATCTCCATTGTCCGAGCGCTGGTATTAGAGTATCGGAATCGCCCGGTGTCGGTCAGGATGGCCGTATAGAGGTACTCCGCAACCACCGGTGAGATATCATATCCGACCTGCATAAAGTACTCGTAAGCCATCTCTCCGACTGAAGACGCCTTGCTGTTGATCCAGTTAACGTCACCAAAGCCGCCGTTATCCTGATGATGATCAAGATTGATAATCGTCACATCGTCGTTCAAGAATCGTTCCGCTCGGCCCGTCCTGGCAATCACGGGGCACTCAAGTACCAGGGCCGTGTCGAATTCAAGGTTACCGTCGATCCCGTCAACTGTCGGGACATCGTTCACACCCGACAGAAACCTGTACTTGTCGGGAACGACGTCATCCCGTACGAGGACGGGCTCCTTGCCGATATGGCGTAAATAGGAGGCGAATGCGAGCTGCGTGCCGAGGGCATCACCATCGGGATCCACGTGGGTAACCACGAGAATTCGGCGGCTGTTCTCCAGAAGCTGCCTGATGCGCGACACCAGATCGACCTGGCCGTCAGGAGCGCTATCTGTTATCTTTGTTGCTCTTGATCTCATTGAGCAATCGTTCAATCTTAATACCTTCTTCGACCGATGGGTCATACTTGAACTTGAACTCAGGAATATGGCGAATCTGCATCTGCCGACCCACGAGATGACGGATACGTCCACTCATTTGCTGAAACCTTTCTTCGATCGCTGTGCGATCCTCATCGCCGCCAAGCACTGAGTAGTAAACGGTGGCATAGCGCAGATCATTAGTCAGTCGCACCTGGGTAAACGTGACCATACCTCTTACCTTATCACTCAACTCACCCTCGAACAATCGGGAGACCACTCTCAATATTTCTTCACCGACTCGGTCGGCGCGCCGGAACTGTCTCATGCTCAGTAAGTCTCCGTCTGGTAATCGACCAACACGATTTGTGGGTCCGATTCGACTCTTCTCACCAGTTTGGCCATTACTTGATGGCCAAAGCTGCTGCTGTTCGACACTACAGCGCATCCAACCAAGGCCCTCCTGAACACATCGTTGTCGCCGACTTCAGCAATTGAAACATTGAAGTCGTTGCGCAAACGCGTCAGCAGTGACTTGAGAATACGCCGCTTTTCCTTCAGCGAACCGACCGGGGGAAGCTCCAATTGCATGGTCAAGATAACCGTTACCAAGAAGTTTCCCGACTATAGCGTCCGCGCCGTTTCGACGATCTCATAAGCTTCAATGATATCCCCCAGCTTGAGGTCGTTGAAGTTCTCAATGCCGATGCCGCATTCGAAGCCTTCCTTAACCTCGCCGGTATCATCCTTGAAGCGCTTCAGGGATGCCAACTGACCGCTGTACACTTTCTTGCCGTCGCGCACAATCTGGATACGATCCCGGCGATTGATGCGACCTTCTTTGACGTAGCTGCCGGCAATGACACCGACTTTCGGAACTTTGAACAGATTACGTACTTCGGCGGCGCCGACAAAATTCTCGGAAATAGTTGGCGCCAGCAACCCCTCCAGCGCTTTGCGGATGTCTTCCTCGACTTCATAAATGACGTCATACATGCGGACATCGACGTGTTCGCGCTGCGCCACCTCACGGGCGCGAGAGTCGGGCGTCACCTGAAAGCCGATGATGATGGCATCAGAAGCGGCCGCCAGGAGAACGTCGGACTCGGTGATAGCGCCCACACCGTGGTGAATGATCTTTGCTTTCACTTCATCGGAGGCAATGCGTCCGAGCGTATCCGAAAGCACCTCCACCGACCCGTCAACATCACCTTTAAGGATCAGTCTTACTTCCTTGATTTGACCCTCTTTGATACGATCGAAAATCTTATCAAGGCTAGTGCGTCCATGTGTCAGTCTGACTTCCTGCTCGCGCCTCACCTGGCTACGCTTGACCGAGATGTCTTTGGCCTCCTGATCACTCTTGACTACAATGAAGCTGTCGCCGGCCTGAGGCACACCGCCGACTCCGGTTACTTGCGCCGGCATCGACGGCAACGCTTGCTCGATAGGGAGATCGCGATCATCGGTCAGCGTCCGAATATGGCCATGGACAGTGCCGACCACTACAGACTCGCCGACAAAACAGGTACCGGTCTGAATAAGTACTGTGATTACCGGACCACGGCCCTTTTCCAGTCTGGCATCGACGACGATACCCTGGCCGCGAATAGACGGATCCGCCTTGAGGTCCATCAACTCAGCCTGCAATACGATCATCTCAAGAAGTTTGTCGACTCCCTCACCCGTCTTGGCCGACAGATCGACCATAATCGTTTTGCCGCCCCACTCCTCGGCCACCAGGTTGTGTTCAGTAAGCTTGGTCCGAGTGCCTTGCGGGTCGGCGGCTGGCTTGTCGATCTTATTTATGGCAACAATGATCGGAACGTTGGCTGCCCTGGCATGATCGATGGCTTCGATCGTCTGCGGTCGAACGCCGTCATCGGAGGCTACCACCAGTACGACAATATCGGTAAGGTGAGCACCACGCGCCCTCATTGCCGTAAACGCTTCGTGACCGGGAGTATCAAGGAAAGTGATGCCGTCCCCCCCCTCCAACTCCACCTGGTAGGCGCCGATGTGCTGCGTAATGGCGCCGGCTTCACCG
>JAUXBJ010000234.1 GCA_030619425.1 bacterium | reverse complement strand
TGCTCACCGGCCTGATTGGAAAACTGAATCTCAAAGGCGCGCGAGAAATTCTGGCCCAGATAGTGCGAGGTACCGGCCTGAAGCGCCTTGCGGTCCTGCATCATCGCTTCGAGACAGTAAGTATTCACCGCACCGGGAAATCGTTCGGCTGGTGTCTTCTCACCCACGATGACCGGGATAGCCAGCGTCTCTTCGACAAAGGTGCGATACACCTTGTCCAGAATCATCAATGTCTCTTCCATCGCCTCTTTTTCAGTCGAATGCGCGGTGTGACCCTCCTGCCACAAGAACTCCGTCGTACGCAGAAAAATCCTCGGGCGCAGCTCCCAGCGGACAACATTGGCCCACTGGTTGATCAGGAGCGGCAGGTCGCGGTACGACTGGATCCACTTGGCGAAAGATCTCCCTATAATCGTCTCGGAGGTCGGTCGCACGATCAACGGTTCCTCTAACTCCCCCGTCGGCACCAGGTGTCCGTCTTTTTCGACCAGTCGGTGGTGAGTAACAATGGCGCATTCCTTGGCGAAACCCTCGACGTGTCCCGCCTCAAGTTCCATGAAGCTCAGCGGAATGAACAGCGGGAAATACGCGTTCTCGTGGCCGGTTTCTTTGATCAGGTCATCCATACCTCGCTGCAGTTTTTCCCAGATGCCGTAACCCCATGGCTTGATAACCATGCATCCGCGCACGCTGGACATCTCGGCCATGTCCGAAGCCTTGATGACCTGTTGGTACCATTCGGGGTAGTCTTCCTGTCTTGTCGGTGCAATCGCGTTCTGAAACTTCTTTGCGCTCACTGGTCAAACGTCCTTTGGTGTTGGGTACTAAATCAGGAGCACAGGGCTCCTGACCTACAAGACTCGCAATCTAGGCAAGCTGCGCGCAGCGCATGAACCAGGCTTGCCTGTCAGGAGCGCAGGGCTTCTGACCTGCCGGCTCTGTCTCCAACTTCATCGGCGTGACTATAGCAAGACGAGAGCGGAATCACAAGAAAAAAGGCTCAGCCAGCCTTTTCAGGAGTTAACGGAGAGCAGTCTGGTAGGTCAGGTCTCTTGTGAACCTGACATCGCAAGCGTCTGCCGCCTAAGGATCCTGACCTGCACTGGCTTGGGGCGTCGGGCGCTATCGCCAGTAAGTAAAGTCCATTTCATCGGCGTCGGCGCGATCGTAGGTCGTGGTCTCAAACAGATGACCCTCGCCCGTGTTTAACATCCACCGATGCTGCGTGACATTGAACTGCAAATCAGTCTGGATCGCACCAAGGCGGCCATGCTGAATGGTAAGACCTTCAAGGATGCGTTGAGCCGCCAGCCGGCTCCGTTCATCGGCGGAATCCCATGCCAGGGTGCCGATACGAATCCTCACGGATCGCTCCTGAGTCCCGCTTACAATCACTTTCTGTTGGTCGATCTGCCACATCGAAGGGCTCCTTTCCAGAGAACATTCTCGAACTGCACTGCCGACAAGATAGTCGGCGCCACCGGGGCGTCAAGCTTTGACATCACTATTACTCGCCCTCTTTTGACCGGTTTCCAATTCAGTCGCCTCCGGTGGTCGTGATCGTTTTGCCAAAGTTGTTGCCTTTGGGTTCATACGCACGCTATCTTGTCTGCGTTAGTAACCGGGAACCTGGGCAGACGAGGTCCAGCCACACCGAGGAGTTGCAGCCTATATGAGCTACGAAACATTCATAGCAGGACGATACCTCAGGTCCGGGCGTGCCTTCTTGTCCGTCTCCACCTGGATAACGATGGTAGGCGTGTCACTAGGGGTAGCGGTCGTCTGCTTTGTAATGTCACTGCACAACGGCTTCGAGGCTGAGATTCGTTCGCGTTTACTCGGCACCACTTCACATGTGACGATCTTCCCCTTCCGCGGCGAGTTCATCGAAGACTATCGGCAACTGGTACAGCAGTTGGAGTCAATCGACGGAGTGGTCGCGGCGTCGCCGTTCATTTACTACAAGGCTGCCATCTCGTCAGCGTCGGCCGGTGACGGCATCATACTGCGTGGCGTCGATCTGGAAGCGGAGAAGCGCACTTCCAATCTCGCCAACGATCTGAAGGTCGGTGAATGTTCGTTTGAACCGATAGTGCTTGACGATGACACCATTCCCGGCATGATCATCGGCAGCAACCTCGCTGAACGATTAGGTGTCTTCCTCGGTGAACCGGTGGTGCTCTATTCGATCCGCGGGGAGGATTTGCAGAAACGGACCCGTCCGCGGGTAGCCAAGTTTCACATCTCCGGGATAATTGAGACGGGCATGTACGAATTCGATGCCCAAATGGCCTACATCGCGCTTGTCGACGCGCAGAAACTGTTCAAAACCGGTGACGCCGTCACCGCGGCGCATCTCAAACTGGTGGACATCTATGAGGCCAAACACATGGCGCCGATAATTGATTCTCTACTTGGCTATCGTTACGATGTGGTGCCGTGGAACATTCTCCACAAGAATCTGTTCTCCTGGATTGCCATCGAAAAAAAGATTCTCTTCCTGGGATTCAGCCTGATCGTGGTAGTTGCAGCGTTTTCGATAATCTCTACCCTGGTGATGTTGACCATGGAGAAACGATCCGACATTGGGATTCTCAAAACAATCGGACTGACGCCCTCGTCGGTGCGCAAGATATTCGTGTTCAATGGACTGACGATCGCTGTCATAGGTGTGCTGGCCGGATGGGGGTTGGCTTTGCTGGCCGCGTGGGTGCAGAACAGTTATCAGATCGTGTCGCTGCCGCCGGATATCTATTTCATCAGCTACCTGCCGATCGAAACGCGACTGGTCGATTTCGTCGCCGCCGGTAGCGCCGCAGTAGTCATTTGTTACCTGGCCGCGTTGTATCCGGCGACGCAGGCGGCGCGCATGTCGGTAATCGAGATCGTGAGGCAATAAGTCGATGGTTTTGTTGTGCTTGACTAAACCTTTGGCCAAAAGTGGCGAAAACAGTAGTATACCCGCGATGGGTTAACACATAGGACGGCAGACGCTTAAAGATGGACAAAAACGAGTTTATTTTGTCGGCCACGAATATACATCGGCAGTTCAAAACGGCCAACAGTGTCCTCCCGGTTCTCAAGGGGCTTTCGCTGGGGATTCAGCGCGGGAAGACGGCGGCTGTGACCGGCGCCTCCGGCGTTGGTAAGTCGACCTTGTTGCACATTATGGGCGGATTGGATCGACCGACCGAAGGAGCAGTGACCGTGGCCGGCGTTATATTGGGTAACAAAACTGAGACTCAGTTAGCCGCCTTTCGCAATGAGACAATCGGTTTCGTTTTTCAGTTCCACTACCTGATGAACGACTTCACGGCCCTTGAGAATGTGATGATACCACTGTTGGTAGCGGGGAAAAAGAAGGGCGAAGCTGCCGACGAGGCGGAACATCTGTTGGAGATAGTAGGTTTAAGAGATAGGACAAGCCATCGTCCGAAACAGTTGTCGGGCGGTGAACAGCAACGTGTGGCGGTTGCACGAGCCCTGGCCAATGACCCTCCGATTGTTCTGGCCGATGAACCCTCGGGGAATCTCGATACATCCACCGGCCGCCGGCTCCACGATCTGCTCTTCCAACTCAACGCCGATAATGACACCACATTTCTGATCGCCACACACAACCGGGAACTGGCCGAACGATGCGATAGTGAAACACAAATTGTCGATGGCAAGGTTTTCGACCATATAACGCGCAGGTAACTAAACTATGCTATGTCAGGATTGCCGCAAACGCGAAGCACACGTTCAGATCACACAAATAGTGAACAACGAAAAGACAACGCTGTCGCTGTGCAAAGAGTGCGCCGCCGCCAGAGGTTTTCATTCTCCCCTGGAGAATGCGCCGTTTCCGCTGGCGGAAATCCTCTCCGGACTGGCCGAGAGCTTGCCGCAGGCAAGTGCCGCCAGACCTGAAGATTCGTTATCGTGCCCGGGCTGCGGTCTGAAGTTTGAGGAATTCGCACGTCATGGTCGCTTTGGGTGTGGCGAGTGCTACCAGGCCTTCCGTGCGAGACTTGAAATAGTCATGCGAAAAATCCACGGCGCATCCCTGCACCGCGGTCGGGCGCCGGTTGGCGAATCACCCGTTACGGACAACGATAGCACTATTCCCGTCAAAGAGGAAGAACGCCTTGAGACGGAATTGAAAAAAGCGATTGAGGCGGAAGACTTTGAACGCGCCGCCGAGATTCGCGACAAGCTTAAGGCAATGCGCGATTCCTTATCGGTCGAAAGCTAATGAGACTATAGAGAGTGGATACGATGTTTGAAGAAATGGCAAAATCGCCGGCCGCATGGTTGTCCGGAGAAGGGAAGGAAGCGCTGGTGGTCCTTTCCAGCCGGGTGCGTTTGGCTCGCAACGTCGCCGGGTGTCTTTTCCCGGCTGCGGCCGAAGCCGCCACCCGAGAGCGTATTGTGGGCTACTTTGACTCGACTCGAGCTCGTTCCAAACTACTGGCCGAGGGACTGTATTACAAGGCCACGGATCTGAGCCGCCTCGACCAGGATTTCCTGGTGGAGCGACATCTGATCTCACCCGGTTTTCTCAATGGT
>JAUXBJ010000411.1 GCA_030619425.1 bacterium | reverse complement strand
GAGCAGGCCCGTCCCTATGCTCAGAAGATGGACGAGATGCTTAGCCATCTAGCGGCCGGTTCCACCGGTGAAATCGTCCATCCCTACTTCGAGCAACGGGAGATCAAGAAGCGCACGTTAGTGGTGGTCACTTCCGACCGCGGTTTCTGTGGGTCGTTCAACTCCAATATCATCAGGCGCACCGGCCAATGGCTCGGCGAGAAGGACACGGTTGAGCAGGAATTTGTCACCATCGGCAAGAAGGGTAATGACTATTTCAAACGTCGCCCGACACCGATCACCCGTTACTGGGGTGATTGGGGCGGCACTTTGGACTATGATCGCGCAAAAGAGATTGTGTCATTCCTGACCGATCGCTTTGTCTCGGGAGAAACTGATCAGATCAGCATAGTCTATACCGAGTTTGTGTCCATGGCCAAGTACAAGGTCATCATGCAAGACTATCTCCCAATCCCGCCGCCGGAAATACCTGAGAACGACGACGAACGCGACAATGTCGCCGTCGAGTACATCTTCGAGCCGGATGCCGAACAGATCTATGCGGCGTTGATGCCCGGTTATGCCACGACTAAGATGGTTACGGCGCTGGCCGACTCGTTCGCCAGTGAACATGGCAGTCGGATGATCGCCATGAATGCCGCCACCACCAACGCCGGTGACATGATTCAATCTCTGACCCTGGATTACAACAAAGCTCGTCAGGCGCAGATTACCAAGGAGTTGCTGGAGGTTGTCTCCGGCGCCGAGGCGCTCAAGGGTTAGCTCAATACGAAAGTAAGTTTTTTTGACATAACGGAGTTCGCTTCATGGCAGAGAATATAGGCAAAGTTGTTCAGGTGATCGGAGCTACCGTCGACTGCAAGTTTCGCAGCGATGCTCTGCCTGACATCTTGAATGCTATCGTAATCAAAGACGACGAGAAGAAAATCAACCTCACCATCGAGGTGGCCTTGCACATCGGCGACAACATTGTGCGCTGCGTGTCGCTGGCCTCTACCGATGGTCTGGTGCGTGGGATGTCGGCGGTCGACACCGGCCGACCGATTGCTGTTCCGGTGGGTAAAACCTGTCTGGGCCGGGTCTTCGATTTGCTGGGTCGTCCCATCGACGGTAAAGGCGACATCCCCGCCGACGCCAAACGCAGCCCCATCCATCGCCTCGCCCCCGCCTTCGATGAACAAGCCACCTCGGCCGAGATGTTCGAGACCGGCATCAAGGTGATCGATCTGCTCGAACCCTACCTTAAGGGCGGTAAGGTCGGTATGTTCGGCGGCGCCGGTGTCGGCAAAACCGTTATCATCCAGGAGATGATTCACAACATTGCCACCGAGTACGGTGGTTACTCCGTTTTCTGCGGCGTGGGTGAACGTACCCGTGAAGGCAACGACCTCTATCTTGAGATGAGTGAGTCCGGCGTGCTGCCGCGAACCGCCATGGTCTTCGGGCAAATGAACGAACCGCCCGGCGCTCGTCTGCGGGTCGCGCTTTCCGGTCTCACCATGGCCGAGCACTTCCGCGATGAGGAGCACCAGGACGTGCTGCTCTTCATCGACAACATCTTCCGCTTTGTGCAGGCCGGCTCCGAAGTATCGGCGCTGCTGGGACGTATGCCCTCGGCGGTCGGTTACCAACCGACGCTGGGCACGGAGATGGGCGGCCTTCAGGAGCGTATCACCTCGACGCGCGCCGGTTCGATTACCTCGGTGCAGGCGATTTACGTTCCGGCCGACGACCTGACCGACCCGGCCCCGGCGACAACCTTTGCTCACCTTGACGCCACCACCGTCTTGTCGCGTCAGATCGCCGAGTTAGGCCTCTATCCGGCTGTGGATCCGCTCGATTCGACCTCACGCATTCTCGATCCGGCTGTCGTCGGCGAGGAACACTACCGCGTGGCGCGTGAGGTCCAGGTGATTCTGCAGAAGTACAAAGACCTCCAGGACATCATTGCTATCCTCGGTATGGACGAACTCTCCGAAGAGGACAAACTGGCCGTGACGCGCGCCCGCAAGATACAGCGTTTCCTGTCCCAGCCGATGTTTGTAGCCGAAGCGTTCACCAACAAGCCGGGTGTGTATGTCAAGGTCGAGGACACCGTCAAGGGATTCGACATGATCATTAAGGGTGAACTCGATCACGTCGGTGAGCAAGCCTTCTTCATGGTCGGCGGTATTGACGAGGTTCTCCAGAAGCACGAACAAGGCATGAAGTAAGCGCT
>JAUXBJ010000354.1 GCA_030619425.1 bacterium | reverse complement strand
TCGCACCTGTGAGCAACGGGAGTCATTTTATGGATGGTAAATTCCCGACATCGCTGGTCATCCTTGCATTGGTCTTATTTATTGGAGCCTGCGACGACGAGTCCGTTTCTCCGAACGACGGCGGCACAGACACAGACACGGATACGGACACGGATTCAGACACCGACACCGACACTGACACGGAAACCGAAACCGATACCGGTCCGATCGAGTGCAATGGCGAGCAAATCGCAGAAGGCAACTTCGAGGTAAACTCCAAAGAGGATCTCCTCGAACTGGCCGGGTATTCAAAGATCACGGGCAATCTCACCCTCCATTGCCCCGATTGCCAGGATTTCTCGTCGCTAATATGCCTGGAATATGTGGGCGGCAATTTTTGGATCTGGGACAATGATATCTTGCACGAATTCTCCGGCCTGGAGAACCTGAGTACGGTTGGCGGAAGTTTCACGATAAGCGCCAACCGGATAATCGAGAACATGACGGGACTGACCTCGCTGGAATCAGTCGGTCAGAACTTCACCATATTGGGCAATGAAAGTCTGTCTAGTTTTGAAGGGTTGTCGTCATTGTTGATCGTGGGCCTCGACCTGGTTCTGGACAGGAACGATTTTCTCCCCGATCTGACGGGACTCGGCAGTCTCCAGGAGGTTGGAAGAAACTTCACGGTAAAAAAGAACGACGCCCTGTTGAATTTCGCCGGAGCCGGCGGATTGGTCAACATCCACGGCGAGGTGGAGGTCTATGAAAACATGGCGCTGACGAGCTTCGAAGGCCTCGACAGTCTCGAGGAAATCGGGAGATCGCTTGTCGTTCATGAAAACGATTCGCTGGGCTCGCTGGACGGACTCGAAGCTCTTCAGAAAGTGGGAATCGACATCGACATATACTGGTGCGATGCCATAGAGCACGTCGACGGGTTGTCCTCTCTGACCGAGATCGGGAATAGACTTCACTTTGGCGCCATGGACTCCCTGGACAACATCGACGGCCTGTCGAATCTGGCGACCGTCGGCGATGACGTGAACTTGTCCAGTCTCATTTCCCTGAGAAATGTGGACGGCTTGATCGGCCTTTCGATGATTCCTGCGGAATTGCGCATCGACGACAATGCCTCTCTCGAGGACGTGGACGGGCTTGCCGGCATCACCGATGTATTGGGTCAGCTGGTCATCTCCGACAACCCGCTGATCGAAGATCTGAACGGCCTTGCAAATCTGGAACTCGTCGGGGCGACCCTGTTCATCAGTGGAAACAGCTTGCTGACCGACTTGAGCGCGCTCTTTGGGCTACAGACCACAGCGTGGGGCCTGTACATTATGGACAACCCGCTGATCACCAGTCTCGCGGGATTGGAGTCCCTGACCACTATCGGTGGATACGGTCTTCAAATCGAGAACAACGCGTTGCTCGAAACCCTCGATGGCCTGGCCGGCCTGACGACCCTGGACGTAGCGTCGGCAATTCAGATACGCGATAACGATGCTCTCGTCAGCCTGCAGGGTCTCGGAGGAATTTTGGTTGCTGACTGCGGTACGGTCTTTGTCACCAATAACGTACAGCTCCCGACCTGCGAAGGCGACTGGCTCGTCTCTCACCTGGTGTCGCTCGGATGGAGCGCCGCGAGTTATGTCAGCGGAAACGACGATGGGGGTACCTGTGACTGACAGGAGGAACTCAAAGGTCATGGATATTCACCGTTCAAAGTCTGTTCTCTTTCTGATGGTTGTCGCCGTGTTGTGGTCGGTTGCCGGCCCCTGTTCGTGCGGCGGGGGAAAGAAGAATGATTCGGTCGATTCGGACAGCGATAGCGGCGTTCCGACTGATACCGACACGGAGACGGAAACTGAGACTGAAACTGAAACTGAGACTGAGACTGAGCCGGATGCCGGATCACCTTGCTCACCCTGGCTGCTGCAGATAGGCGGGAGTTTTTCGGATTCCGTCTGTGACGTGGTCGCGCAGGATGACGGGTCGGTGGTCGTTCTGGGTAAATTCGCGGGGACGATAATGTTTGGCGAGGGCGTCGGGACCGTATCCTTCGATGCGGCGGGTCCTCATGATCTTTTCCTTGCGAGCTTCGACGAGGATGCATCGTTTCTCTGGGCTACAGTCATCACAGGCGATGGTTCGGAGGTATGTGGCGACTTGACGTCACTCGGTGATGACCTCTTGATAAGCGGTATTGTCTTCGGCAACGATATCACTATCGGAACAGGCGGCACGGCCGTGTTTCTGCCCAATCTCTCCGGGAGTAATGAAATGTTTTTGGCATCGCTTTCGCAGACAGGTGATCCGATATGGGCCAGGGCGCTGGCCAGTGATATCTGGGGTGTGACCGATGCGAACCATGCTGCCCTGCCGGACGGCACCGGTTTTTATGCCGTGGGCAGGTTCAGCGGGGAGGTCGTCTTCGGCGGCGGTGAGCTCGGCGAGACAACGCTGGCTTCCTCGCCCGATATGTCCCCCTACTACGATCCCTCGGATATCTTTATCGCCAGATACACCCCGGACGGCACCCTCGAATGGGCCAGGCGTTTGACCAGCGGTGATGGCCCTAAGATTCTCAAAGATGTCGCTGTAACTGCGGCCGGAGCGCTCTATATCGCGGGAACAATCGATATGCCGGTTGTTTTTGGCGAGGGAGAGGTAACCGAAGCGGAACTGATCGGCACACAGCCGTTCGATGCGTTTCTGGCCAGGGTTTCCAGTGACGGTTCCTTCGAATGGGCAACTATGGCAGTGGGAAACTTCACTGAGGAACCCACCGGCGTAGAAACGTTCTCCAACGGTTCGGCGGTTTTAGCCGGTCGTTTCAACACATCGATTACCTTCTCTGTGGGCACTCCTGAGATGACGACCTTGCATGACAACAGTGGCAACGGCGATATCTTCCTTGCCGGTTATTCCGAGGTCGGTGTTTTGAATTGGGCTGTTCGCGCCGGCGGAAGCAACTACGACGTTCCGAATGGATTGGAAGTTATGAATGGCGATCTGATCGTTGTCACCGGCCTTATTCAGGGAAGCGCCACGTTTGGTGAGGGAAGTGATTCGACTGTGGTAGTCGGCGAAGGCGAAAAGGATCTATTTACCGCTGTTTACTTGGCGGATGGATCGCTGTTTGACGCCTGGGCCGCTGGAGGGGTCCTCGACGATTGGGGAACGGCAGCAGCGGCAAGCGGAGAGCACTATTTCATCGCCGGCGATTTTCAGGGAATGGCGGATCTTAGCGGACATTGTTCTACGGAGTGGCTTTCCGCCTCGGGTCCACAGGATATTTTTGTCGGTCGATATCCCCTGACCCCTTTCTGATAGTTACCAGTTCAGCAGGGCTTTCGGGATCTCCCCGATTTCCGGGTTCTCCTCCCGGGCGAGGGACCAGAGGCCCGAGAGGGGGACCGTGCGGCCCATGAGCACCACCT
>JAUXBJ010000189.1 GCA_030619425.1 bacterium | reverse complement strand
TGCATTTCGGAACAATCGGCAAACATACTCAGCGTCGGCGGTCGCGCGGTGAGCCTGTGTTTGAGCAACATCGAACTGCCTTGCTAACCGCAGCAGCGAGTATCCGGGCAAACCGGGAAAGAGTCGCCGGTAGATATCGACTGTGTCCAGAATTAAGTTGTCGCCGAACTGCAGTTGAGAGCGTTCCAGTTCGCAACCCACGAACGAAATATCAAACGGCGCGTTATGAGCGATCATCACCGCCCCGTTACAGAAACGAATGAATTCGGGTATAACCTCTTCAATTGGCGGCGCATCAGCCACCATGGCGTCGGTGATGCCGTGGATGCGGATCACCTCGGGCGGCATCGGTCGCTGGGGGTTGACCAGAGAGTTGAAGGTCTCCACGTGGTCAGACTCAAGGTGGAAGCGAACGGCGCCGATCTCCACGATCCGGTGGGTGGGCGCCCAAAGGCCGGTGGTCTCAGTGTCGAAAGCTACAAACGGCTGGGCTTTCAAGTATGCTGTCAGGTCTCGTTCATTCGCCATACAGCAATTAGGGTCCGGCGAAACCGATTGACAACCGCTTTTTGCGGCGTATCTTTCGAAAGCACTGAAGGAGGTGTTGATTTGGAGAGTATGCGTTACTGTGGATTCGACCGGTGTCGTTTGGCCAGGCCGGCGACAAAGGTGATGACTCGCTACACGCCGAACTCGGCCTCCGGTTTGCAGGACACGTAGGCGGTTTATCTATAAATCTACGCTGTCAGTTTCCAAACCATCCCAACAACGATTTTTTTTGGAGAAAGAGAAATGTCCATAGTCATAGACGGTTCAAACCTCACGATTGAAAAGCTCGTGGCCATAGCCAGGCATGATGAAAAGGTGGAGCTTCACGCCGCAGCCCTGCAAAGGATCAAGCAGTGCCGCGCCATGTTAGAGAAGAAAATCAAGGCCGGTGAGATTATGTACGGCGTCAACACCGGTATCGGTGAGTTCTCGGAGGTAGTGCTTGACGACGATCAGGTGAAGCAGTTCCAGAAGTACCTGGTTTACAACCACGCCGCCGGGATCGGCGATCCGGCCCCGATAGAATTCGTGCGTGGCGCTATGGCCGCCCGGATCAATGTCCACGCTCACGGCCAGTCGGCGGTGCGTCCGGAGATCACCCTCACGCTGGTGGAAATGCTGAACAAGGGGGTGACACCGTTCGTGTGCCAGAAGGGTTCGGTGGGGGCTTGTGGTGATCTGGCGCCGATGTCGCAGATTGCCCTTTTGATGCTTGGTGAAGGCAAGGCGTATTTCGAGGGCAAACTTCTCGACGGAAAAACGGCCATGGAGAAGGCCGGTATTCCCGTGCCGGGTCTCCAGGCGCGCGACGGTTTGGCTGTTATCAACGGATCCAATCTGCTTACGGCCATGAGCGCCATATTCCTTTTTGACGCCGGTCGCTGGCTCAAGCAGGCCGAGATTGCCGCTGCGATGTCTTTGGAAGCGCTGAAGGCCAACATGCGACCGTACACCGTGAAGCTTCACGAGGCTCGTGGTTTCGTCGGGGCGGTACGGAGCGCTAAGGCTATCGGCAAACTTGTCGCCGGTGGTGACCTGGCTGAGGGTCGCGTTCCCTGCAAGGTGCAGGATGCGTATTCCATGCGTTCCACACCGCAGGTGATCGGTGCGGCGCACGATGCTTTGGCCTATGCTCGTTCGCAGGTGGAGATTGAACTGAACGGGGTAGGGGACAATCCGGTCTTTTTCCCGGAGGAAGACATCCAATTGTCCGGCGCCAATTTTCAGGGCACGCCGGTGTCGGTACCGATGGATATGGCCGGTGCCTGCGTCACAATGGTCAGTGTCATGTCGGAACGTCGCATGAACCGGCTGAACAACCCAGCCCTGAGTGTAGGTTTGCCGGCTTTCCTGACCAAGGGAGCCGGGATGTTTTCAGGGTTGATGCTTAGCCAGTACACGGCGGATTCGCTGATTGTTGAGCAGCGCATCCTGTCTGCCCCGGCCTCGATCCAGTCGATTCCCGCCGCGGCCGATCAGGAAGATTTCGTCTCCATGGGGATGAACACCGCCATCAAGAACATGCAGATTCTCGACAACGCCTGCGGCGTGTTGGGCATCGAATTTATGGCCGCCGCCCAGGCGCTCGATTTCCGTGATTATGGCTTTGGCAGCGGCGTGCGCAAGGCGCACGAAGTTGTGCGCCGCCATGTGGACTTTCTCGATGTTGACCGTCCCCTCTACCCGGATCACACCTGTATGCAGAAACTGGTGCGGTCCTGTGAGATACTGGAGGAAGTCGAAAATGCAGTGGGGGATCTTGGTTAGGTCGGCGGAAAGGTTGCGCCTTCGGCAATAAAACCGATCTTGGGACTTGCCAGATAGCCCCTGAATTGATTAACTTGGCGTAACAAAAACTGACTGATGTCCGGGATTTCTGTGACCAGACTCAGTCTCAATACGCTCCGAACCCTGGAGGGCCCACGTGGTCGCCAGGGACTCTACGGTCGGGGGAGCAATCGCCCGGCCTGCCCGACTTGGCAAAGGAGTGAGGTGTGATATATCCCTCTGCCTGTCGGTGGAGGTTTTCTTATGGTACGGATCGACAGTGCTTACATTCTGGCCGGTGGTCAGAGTCGTCGCATGGGACGAGACAAACTGTTTCTGGACTGCGGCGGTGAACCGCTATTGATGCGGACTCTTGGAATCTGTCGGGAGGCTTTCGCATCTGTGACTTTGGTGGCTCGCAGTTTAGACAAGTTTAAGTCGCTTGGCTGTGAAGTTCTTCTGGACAATCCGCAAGGACAAGGTCCTCTGGCCGGTGTGATAGCGGCGCTTGAGGATTGCGCGCAAGAATGCTGTTTCATCACTGCGGCCGATCTCTACGATCTTGACACCCAGATTATCGGCCGCCTGTGCGCATCATACCGTGGTGAACAGTATCTGGGTTTGCGCGAATCCGACCTGCCACAACCGTTGTGCGGCATTTATCACAGGTCGGCGCTATCGCATTTGAAAAAACAAGCCGCCGCCGGTCAACTCAGGATGATAGAGGCCATCGCCGGTCTTGAGCATCGCTTGCTGCCCATTGGAAGTGAGAAATGGCGAAACATCAATTGTCCTAACGATTTGGTTGGCATCGGGGTCCGGCATGGTTGAGTTGGGTATCGTCGGCAGCCGAAACTCCGGCAAGACCACGCTTGTGGAAGCTCTTGCGAGGAGCCTGGTGGAACTTGGCTACCGCGTGGCTACGGTGAAGCATACATCGCATGATCACACTTTCGATCAACCCGGCAAGGATAGCTACCGTCACCGTCGAGCCGGCGCCGGGATGACTCTGGCCGTGAGTGATTCGGAGTTGGCTGTGTTTGCTGATTCGACAGAGGTGCATCGACAACTTTTGATGGACGCTATGGCGACTCAGTTTGACATCTGTCTGGTCGAAGGCGACCGGAGCGCGATGCGACCGAAACTGTTGGTGACAAGAAATCGGGAAGCCGGTGACACGGATTTTCCCAGCAACATCGTGGCTTTATATGGTCCAACCTTGCCGGAGATGCAGGTGCCGTCTTTCGCGTTCGACGACATTGACGGATTGGTTACGTTTATAGTCCGGCAGTATCTTACCCCCTCCAAGGAGGCAACCGGTGTTTGATCCACGAAGGTTGCACTATCTGCGCGTGTCTCTGTTGAGCCGCTGTAACCTCAACTGCTTCTACTGTCGTCCTGCCGAGAATGAAAGACCGCCCGGCGTCGCTCAGCGTGACCCCGAGTTATTCAAGAAGGCCCTTGAGTTGCTGTACCGTTTGGGTGTCGGGAAGGTTCGCTTCACCGGCGGTGAACCCACATTATATAAGAAGCTGCCGGATCTGGTTGAGTATGCCCGCAGTCTCGATTCCACGCTCCTCATTGGTCTCACTACCAACGGACTGCTGCTGGACAAGCTGGCCGGAAGACTGGCCGAGTCCGGGCTGGATACTGTCAACATCAGTCTTGATACACAGGATCGCAATCGTTTCAAAAGAATCACCGGCGTCGACGCTCTGGATCGTGTCGTAGTGGGCATCAATGCAGCCATTAAGCGGATCGGAAAAGTCAAACTCAACTGCGTTCTGATGAAAGGGGTCAATGACCACGAGGCGGACGCGTTGGTGCGGTTCGCAGATCGTTTGTCGGTCGACATTCGATTCATCGAGTTCATGCCGACTCGATCATCGCCAAGTTGTGACCATCGGTTTGTCTCAGGCGACGTGGTAAGATCGCACTTGCCTTTTGACCTGACCCCGGTGGCTTCGGAGGCAGCCGGCGCCGCACGATATTATCAGGCGCCCGAACTGAATATCCGCGTCGGTTTCATTAACCCGGTCAGTCATCCCTTCTGTGCCAAGTGTGATCGACTGCGCTTGGCTTCCGATGGCCAACTCTACGGATGCCTTTTCTCGAGCCATGCCGTCAGCTTGTTCGAACTCCTGGAAAGAGGCGAAGACGCCGCGGAAACCGCCATTGACGAACTGGTCAACTCCAAGCAGTACCTCGGTTGCGCCGGTGCGACGCAATCAGAGGAAGACCTGCCGTCATTCATAAGTATGGGTGGTTAGGATGTCCAGACTCTCTCACGTCGATGAAAAGGGCAGAGCCCGCATGGTTGATGTCAGCCAAAAGAGCGTCACCAGGCGGAGCGCCACAGCAACTGTGACCGTTAGACTCAACTCCGAGACGTTCCAATTGGTAACTGAAAACCGCGTCGCCAAAGGTGATGTCCTCACGGTGGCCAAGCTGGCCGGGATTCAAGCGGCTAAACGTACTGCCGAACTTATCCCGCTGTGCCATCCGGTGGGACTCGATCACGTGGAGGTTGCATTTGAACTGGATGAGGCTGCTGGCTCTGTTGTCATCCGGGCCACGGCGACCTGCATGGCCAGAACAGGCGTCGAGATGGAGGCGCTTACTGCTTGCAGCGTGGCGGCGCTGGCCGTTTACGACATGTTAAAGGCGGCGCAAAGAGACATCGTTATCACGGACTTGACACTATTAGAGAAAACAGGAGGCCGCTCTGGTGACTACAGACGGACGGATACATAGCATCTCAGTCTCAGAGACAAAAGGGGACCAGAAGCACAATGTCGGTGAGGCC
>JAUXBJ010000258.1 GCA_030619425.1 bacterium | reverse complement strand
TCATATCTCTGAAGGCTACATGAAATGGAGTTGTTGAATATTAGTCAACAAGTTTTTTGCGGGGAGCTATGGCGTGGGATTTAGTGATTGACAGAACATCTCGGCGGCAATAGACTGAATGAAGTATGCGCAGCTTCATTCGAAAGTACCTTTCTATATTGGTCATAGTACTGGCGCTTGTATATGCAGGCGGGGATCATTTTAAGTTGTGGGATAGTCTCACTGGTAGGACGACTATCTTACAGGCTTGGGATCGGCTAACGTTTAGCCGCGGTGGACTTAAGATCGTTATTTTCGATGATGAGCCATTGTTTGAGGAACTGTGTGACTTCATCGAGGACCGTTCGATGAATGACAGCATCCGCGTTCGCAGGCAAATCGGTTCACATCCAACCGCAATAGCAAGAATGGGGGACACTCAAACGCCCGCTATCGGCGACCATCGTCCGGGTTGGCCTGAGTTCTGGCAAGCACTGCAGACCTCTCCCGTGATATTCATCTATGGGCATACCAGATCTCAGATATCTAGTCGGGCGGGATTCCCTGGTGATCAAACCTATTTTGCCTGCACCCTGCGTGATCTGCGTGATTGGGTGAATGAATCGCGCGGCAGTGAGTGGTTCCTGGTGTCGACCTTGCTTGTAGGACTACTCTCTCTTGCAGTCGCAATTCTCGAAAAGCGAAAAGAACCTGTAGGTAACTCCTCTTCCAGGTAGTGGACGCTGGGCACCTTCAAACCTGCTTGTGAAAGCGCGTTTCGATTTTCCCCCGCCCATCCACTTTGTCTACTAAAAAGCCCGTTGTGCGAGATTGCCGCGGTCGCCCTTCGACTGCGCTCAGGGTGACACAGGGCGCTCAGGGTGACACGGTATTGTGCCCCGTCTTACAAGTCGTCGCCATCGACAAGCAAACCGGCCTCGTAGTGGTTCTCGGAAACTACCATCCCCATCTCATCCCAGGTCGTCCAGACACCATCTCTTCGGCCGTTCTTGTACTCACCCTCGACCCATCTCAAACCGTTCTCGCGCCATGACGTGAAGCAACCGTCCGCGACACCCTGCTGGTACATTATCTCCTCTGTCTTCTGACCGGATTGAGACCAGTTGACCCACATACCGTGCCGCTCGCCCTCGACGTACGAACCATCTTCTTTGAGCATCCCGGTTTCGTGCCAGTAACGCCAGACACCCTCCCGCTTGCCCTGGACATACTTGCCTTCGTGCTTCTTGTTTCGATTGGCATGGTAGCTGACTGACAGACCGTGCCGCTCACCGTTTTCGTATTCCTCCCATTCCGCCAGTCGCCCGTTTGAGTCTTTAGTGGTCCACAAGCCGACCTTGCCACCAAAACTGTACTCGCCCGCAATGCGCTCCTGACCGTTCTGATGCCATGAAAGGTACTTTCCGTGGCGAACGAAGACCCCGGATGGATCCTTGATTTCAGTCCACTGTTCCTTCACTTGATCGTTAGGGTAATACCCGAGATTATGCTTAATGGTGGTAGAACATGCTGCGAGGATCACAATGATAACACAGCCCGTGACGATACTGCTTCCGACGCGTTTCATATTGAGGGCGCCTCCTGTCATGGAAAGCCGACGTTTTCCTCTACTTATCGGCATTTCGCAAGCAGGCCTGAGGCGCCGGTCATACCGACCGGAGCACTCCGGTACCCCACCCGGAGGGCAGCGTCTGGTGAGATCAGCACCACTTACCGCAACCATATTATATCACTTGGTGATGTAATGTCTCGAAAGGGGCTTGTTGAAGAAGTCCCTGTTCCCGTCATTGCGAGCGACCGAAGGGAGCGCGGCAATCTCATACTGTATGTCGCCCAACGAATTGAGATTGCCGCGTCGCTGCGACACAAGTGTCTTCGCTCCTCGCAATGACGCGGTCGAGGGTTTATCAACAAGCCCGAAAGGTGTGGGGCCCAGCCCATATACTGTGGTAGTCGCTCCCCTAATCATCCGGCTTGGAGACCAGCGTCGTTTGCCCTACAACGACTTAGGCGGCCATTGATACTCATCGCCACTCGGCACCCTACTTGCACATCAGTGGCTGGAATCCTGAAACGGGACAGATATTAATAAGGCAGGAGTAGCTATGAATGATAAAGGACTGTCGCTGCTGGAGACGCTGGTCAGTATGCTGATTCTCAGTTTCGGTATACTCGGCATGGCGCCCCTCTTTGTGCTGTCGATAGAGAGCAACAGTATGTCGCAGGACGTGATGACGGTTTCAAATCTGGCCAAGGAAACGATAGAGTTCTACCAAACGTCCGACTCCTTGCCGGGCCTGCCGTATGACCAAACCGAATACGCCATCGACGGTACCTACGATCGGCAGATACTTATCTGGGACAATACAACCGACACGACCATCACGGACGGCCTGTGCCACATACAAGTCACAATAACGTGGACCGACAATGTCGGGGTGTCAAGGTCTGCTCCGTACAAGAGCATTTTGGATAAAGGATGATGCAGGATGAAACGTTTTACCAAAAAGATATTTCGGTGTCAGCGAGGAGTCACCGTTCTCGAGTTACTGATTGCGACGCTGATAACCGGCGTCATGACGACCGCCGCGTTCCAGTTTCTCGTGTCCATGCAGAATCAGTCCGAGGCGCAGCAATACTTGTCTGAAGCCCAGCTTCTCTGCCGTAACAGCCTGATGGATATCAAAAAGAACCTCCGGATGGCCGGCTACAAGATAACAGATCATCCGGCCTATGAGGTTAAGGGTGATACCCTGGCCGTGTACGTTAGCCAGTCGCAGCCGGTTGACACTATTCTGTATTACCTTCAGGAATTCAATGACGGTGAATACGCCGCCATGGCTGACCTTCCCGAAGGGCGCCAGGTGTACCGTCTGATGAAACAGACCAATTCCGACCCTCCGGACGAATTCGCCGACTACGTCCTGAATGTCCAGTACGATCTGACCGATCCGTCGAACATCATCGTCCGGGTAACCACACAGACACCGCGCCCGGATGAAGACTATCCGTCCTTCAACGGCTATCGATCGTATTCACTTTCGGAGCGGGTCAAAATTCGCAACGCCTGATGAGTGAGGGGAATAAGATGAAAGCATTACTTGACAACAATCGCGGTTCCGCCTTGCTGATCTCACTTGCAGTCATGGCCATGTTGGCCCTGGTGGCCTTTATGGCGGTCGACCGCTCCCAGACCGATTTTGAGCTGTCGTACAATCAGTTGCATGAAGAGCAAGCCTTCTATGTCGCCGAGGCCGGGATGCAGGAAGCTCTGGTCGCTATTAATGCGGATAACGACTGGCGCGCCGGATTCGCCCGGGTCGGTTTCGGCAACGGCGTATATAGCGTGACGCTCATAGATTCCTCCATTGACACAACTCTCTTCGATACTGTGATAATCCGATCGACCGGGCTTGTGGATGGCGGCACGGCTCGCGTTGAACTTGAGACGGCGCCCGAGTACAGGCATCCGTTCAAGTTTGGCATGTTCGGCGACGCCGGCATAAACCTGGACAAGAACACCTGTACCGACTCTTACAACTCGGATTCGGGCTCCTATGCCGAAACGGTCCTGGATTCGATGGGCGATATCGGGTCGAACGGCACCATCACCTCGTCCAAAGACGTGAACTTCGGCGGGGATATCAGTGTCGCCACCGACGGAGGAATCAGCCTGGGTGTCAATAACACCGTTACGGGTGATACTACCTCAACCGCCGACTCCGTGGACCTGGACATCATTCCGGACTCCGAATATGACTGGGCTCTGGCCAACAGCGACGCTCTGACCGGCATTTCCGGTAGTGGGTATTCATACATCCATGGCCAGAGGGACCTGATCGCCGGTGCTGACGCCAACATTGTGCTCGCCAGCGGCGTTTACTACTTCAACAATATAACACTTGGTCAAAGGTCAACGCTGTCGCTGGCGCCGGGTGCGGAGGTGACCCTTTACGTCAACGGAGATATCATCTTGAATCAGGCTTCTACCGTTAATGACGGAGGCGTCCCCCCGGATCTGATGATCTACTCCAGAGGGTCGAGTCTCCAGTTCGCTCAGGACAACGTTTTCTATGGTGTATTCTACGGCCCCAACGCACACATCCAGTACGACCAGACGACCGAGGCGTACGGCGCGCTGGTGGGAGACACTCTTCAGTTGGACCAGGGAGCATGTTTCCATTATGACCGTACCCTGGCGGACATCACCAAAGGCAAGACCGGCCGGATGTTTGCGCTATCGTGGGGAGAGATATACTAAATCAGGCTGTTGAAAAAGTGATAATTCTGTCATTGAGAGCGAAGCGTGGCAATCTCTATTCGTTGGCAGACTT
>JAUXBJ010000378.1 GCA_030619425.1 bacterium | reverse complement strand
GATACCGCTTGACTAACTCGGTGAACGCCTGCTGGTTACCCTGCTTGATCTCAGAGATCAGTCCTTTGACCAGAGCTTCATTCTGATCATCCGGCTCGGCTGATTTGGTTTGCTCGGGCACTCTGTTCATAGCTGCTCAAATCCGACAACGTGAACCTTGTTAGCCCACGATCCAGTTATATAATAGTGAAACAGTTGACTTATGTCAAGAGTTCCATGAAGAATTCTGTTTCTGCTGCTTCTCTGGCGACCCGGTCGCCCCTCACTGCTTAACTTTGGCTAGTACCGATTCGAAGGGATTTAGCTTCAGCTTTCTCGGCTTCTTGTCCAAAGGCGGCAAGCTGAACTCGTATTCGGGACCTTCCACCAGTAGCCGCACGTACGCCTTGCGGTCCTTGGACAACTCAATCTCTAGGGGTACGTACATCATAAAGTCGTCATTCACGTTTTCGGTGACAATGCGACACTTGGTGACATACTTGCCGTCGGCGTCCCGCTCCGTCTCGTGAGAGAAGCGGTATGTCGGCAAGTTGTTGCCGTAGATCCATTGATCGAAGAACCAAGTCATGTCACCGCCGAGATGTTTTTCCACATGTCTCTGAAAATCGGCATTGGTTACCTGTTGCCCCTTGTGGGAAAGGTACCAATCGGACATCATGGTGTAAAAGGCATCCTCCTTCATGGTTTCCAGGTCCAGCATCATGTTGCGTAGCATGTGCAGCACGTAAGCGCCCTTTTTGTAGATGACCAGACCATAGTCACCTGCGGTTTCGGAACTGGAAGTGCGATATCCCAGAGCTATCGGGCCGGATTCCTGCCCCGACGAGAAGAGGTACTTGCGGGCGGAGAATATGTCGTTGCGGTATTCCTTTAGCTGGTCCAGAAACTGGTCGTTACCGGCTACCGCCTGAAGGTACATCAGTGCCGAGTATTCTGCGAATCCCTCGCTCAACCACTTGTCATGATAGGTCAGAGGGCGCACGCCGATCCCCCACCATTGGTGGGCAACCTCGTGAGCGCGGAAGATTCGGTCATATCCCCAAGCGTCAGTATTTACAAAAGTATAGAAACCCAAGTGCAGCAAGCCGGGGAAAGCCTCGCCGTGAGTACGGAGGATCTCGGTGACCACCAGGCGATCATACGGGTACTCACCGAACAGCGCCGAAAACAGTTGCACACTGGCAAGCACATCTTCGCCGACCTGCCGTTCCATATGCCGGCCGGTCGCGACCATCGATTGAGCCAGATGAACCCCGAACGACTTGTGCAGAGATTTGGAGAAGGCAACCACCACCGGCGGCAGATCGTCTTCTTCGAAGACAAACTCCTTCAGCGTACCGATGTTGAACGACACATTGTACGACGGCTCGGAAATCGACCACCGCGTAAAGAGTGTGTCTTTCACTACTCTTCTCTCGATTTCCTGGCCGGTGGCGACGAAGAAGAAATCCTTGGGGCTACGGAACTTCATGTCGAAAGTGGTCGGTTGATAGTAGCTATATCGCGGATACCATTCTGCGCCGGCGTCTACGAAATACTCTCCCAGATGACGCTCGGCGATCTCGCCGTGATAGTAAAAGGTAAGGCCGGTTCTGGTTTGGGCGGGGATCGGTACCTCAAGAAACAGATACAGCCCGCTTGAGCGATAATCTTTCTTCTCCCATCTCAGAAAAGAGACCGGACGCCCGACGGCGTCGAAAACGCTGTCGACCTCCAGAATGGGGTGGAGAACCAAATCCAGCAACTGCACCCGCTCCGATGCCGTCTCAAAGTCAAAGGTCGCCCGGCTAAAACATTCCCCTTTGCGGTCGATGCGCGTATCGATATCGTAATGAAGCTGCTGGATACACGGCTTGGCGATGCCGTTCAGACTGTGATTCGACGCATCGGCCAAAGCCGAGTAGCGGCAGATCTGCTCCATCACGTCCTTGTAAATGGTCACGGCAGTCAGCTTTCGGAGCTGGACCTCCTCACGCGCGAGGGGATTGTACTTATAGATGATGCGATCCAGTTTCTCGGGCTTCGTGTTGACAATCAGGTAGGGCTGATCTGTGTTGCGCACGAGGCAGGTGAGGGCTTGGAAGATATGGTACCGCTGCTCCCGCTGAGCCAAGTGTTTGTGGGCGTGTTGCAGGCTCTTTTGCGCCTTCTTGGTTTCGGTCGAGGCTACGGTATCGGCGGCTGAGATGATCTCATTCCAAATCTCGGCGCCGAAAACCAACTGAGCCTCCTCAATAGAGTGGGCAATCGAATCGATTTCGAGGAAACGACGCAGTTGGTCTCGTTCCATCGGTACGGTGGGGGTGAATTGGATACGTCCCGCACCGACGAAAAAGCCGCCGAATCTGCGCTCTGTCGAGTCGAGTTCGATTGGTTCACAAAGGTGAACTACTCCGGAGTCCAGATACAGGCGGAGATCCTTGTGCTCGATCAGCAGGTCCGAGACAGCTAAGGCGGTGGACGTGTCCAACTGCGGGTCATACATTTTGTCGAAGGCGGTCAGCAACTCCGCCGCGGTCGATGCCGTGCCCTGAGCCGGCAGCGCGATCACGACCGCCATCAGTGCGGTCAACAAGCAGATTGTACGCATGCGATGTTCCTCCCGTACGTGTCTACTGGTTCTGATCACGGTTGTCTGGTTGGTAGTTGCGCGCAAACTCCATACGCTTCTTCAGGGCCGGGTGGGTGTAGAACCAGAATTCGATCAGCGCGTGTGGGTCGGGATCGGATAGGTTGAATACCGACAGCTTGTCGAAAGTGGCGGCCGCAGTTTCACCGTCGACGCCGGTGATATCCATGCCGAACTTGTCGGCCTGTCGCTCCATGAAGCGCGAGGCGCTGTTGGTGATCGGCTGGAAGATGAAGTTGATGGCGAATGCGAAAATCAGCACCAGCGGCAGCGAGGCGATGTCGGACAGTTGCTCGAATCGGAAACGAGTTTTGAAACGTCGGATGACACTATGAATCGTCTTGTCCATCAACCACAGCGAGAACAGGATGAAGATAATCGCTACTCCCAATCCCCACCAAAGGTGGTTCATCAGATAGTGCCCCATT
>JAUXBJ010000324.1 GCA_030619425.1 bacterium | reverse complement strand
GGACACCATCCGGGACCGCTTCCCCACCCCCAGCCAATACTCCTCAGACCAAGGACGACATCCGTCAGCCAATAACGGTCGAGGAACGATTGCGGTTGCCCAATGTCGTCTCGGTGAGTGCTGCGCCCGATCTGTCATCAGTTAGTGCCACTCACCAGACAAACTTTACCCACGATGCGTCCGCCAATACGTTGACCTACGACATTGATGCCGGCTCTATGAGCACGGCGGAACGGGACGCCTGGCGCGGCGCTTTTACCAGTGGCGACAACAAGGCCAAAGTCAGCCGTCTCTACCAGAAAACCCAGTCACTCCGGCGCGTCCACGTTGCCATCTACGACGTGGGACAGGACGAGTCCTCGACGAAGTTTTTTCACGATAATCAGACCGATGAATACCATGCCGTGCTGGTGGTGCGTGTGATGTTAAGCATAAAAGGGGACGCGCCTGAGGCGGACTGGGAGACCGACCCAGAGTACACGGAACTAAAAGACAAACTGGACGCTATTCAACAGGAGTGGCAACGTCTGAACGGCTCTTACCGATTGACCGGTGGACCCGCTGAGTTTTCGCGCGTGTTTATCTACTTTATGCCCGGTTTTGCCGATGAACGCGCAGCCGGAAGTAGCTGGAGTTACAAACTGACTTTCCAGCGCTCGACCACAACCTTCTCAGTGACGGTAGCCAACGCTCCGAGTTCAGACCCTTCAACTGTGGTGACCGACGCATCGTATGACGCCACCGCCAACCGACTGTCGTTCGAGGGAAGGATGACTGCGGGCGAAAAGACCCAATTGCGAGGTCTGTTCACTGTTGCCGCCGATCAAACGGCGGTGGACAACCTGTACCAGCAGAGCACGTCGGTCGACCGTCTGACCAGCAGTACCTGTGTGTTAAACGTGCCGCGCGATATCACAGCCGACGACTTTCAGCTTCATTTCCTGAACATGGCTACCGGCGAGGACCAACTTGAGGCTCTGAAATTCATTGAAACCTGGGTAAATGGAAAGCTAAACGCATCGTACACGCTGGAGCAGATCCCGGCGCCCAGTTCCACTACAACGACACCATAGTGGAGGTACCGGTCTGCGGCACAGAGTAGTCTGGATTTTATAAGTAGACACGGATCAAAAGAAACAGGAAGTTTGGAAAGAAGAGACAACGGTGGTGGTCAGTGAAACAACAAAGTTCGGCCCCGGAGTTTTCCGGAGGCGGTTATGCCGTGCGGGCAGCATACATAGCGGTTCTGATCGGTGTGCTTGTGGTCTGCTGTGTGGCCGGGAGACATTCACACACCCCTGCGGGTATCGAGGAGACCAACATGCCTGATATCGCCACGCTCAACCGCAATGTTTTCGGCGATCAACAGAACAGTTCCCGCCTGCCGGTGAGCGGCACGATCCAGGGTAACGAAGTATGGTTCCGTGAATCATTACTCGAACCCGGCGGCGGACGCAGTCCCATACATCTCGGCCTGCACGGACAACTCTTGTTTGTCAGTTACGGCGATCTGGTAGCGGTGCTCGACCGAAATGACGGCTCCGTCAACTGGACTCGGCAGGTCAGAAGCAACTACGCCTCAACCATCACGGACGACGGCATTGTCACCTTAGACCACGTCGGCTACTTCGTCCTGCTGGGATATGACGGACAGCCAGCCGCCGAAAAACCGCTGACCGGCGTGAACCAGAACGCACAACTGCACTTCATCCGCGATCTCGAGCGTGAGACGATTTACAGTTCACAGGCCTATCCCAAACCGACCAACGCGCCTGGTCAGACGATGGAGATACCGCCATTCCAGTTTATGCGGTATATCGCCGAACGCCGTGAAGTGATCTGGCGTTATCGGATCGACGGGATCGGTCGGGGTACGCTTATAACCGGGGACAACAAGCGCCTTTACATGTTTACGACCAACCGGCTTTATGCCTTCCCTGTCGACGCTGAATCGGACGAGCAGGTTAGCATGGTTGAATTCGACTCTATTAGTTCGTTCTCTCTGGATGCCGACGGCAAGGTGTTGGTTGTTGACATTGTCGAGAATATTACTCAGCTTAAGCAAGTGACACCAGACGGTGAGGTCGGTTGGATGGTGTCGTTTGAACAGGGTCAGCCATCAAACCAACCGCCGGCATCTTCGCCGGAGGGGTATGTATATGTGGTGGTGGGAAGCGACCTGCACCAGATTCACGATGGTGAGATCGTTTGGACGTATCCTCTCCCGGCATCGGTGGACGACATCGCCATCACCGTGCTGGCCGACAACTCGGTGCTGGCGGCCGCCGGTACGGCGCTGGTACATGTTTCTGCTACCGGTGAGGAGATCCTCACCAAGTGGTTGGACACACCGATCGGCACCCGGCCGATCATGGATGAAAATGGAACTGTATACTATGGCGGCAGCGACGGTATACACTGTCTGAGATAGATTGAGTACGAAAACATGAGTCCGAGTAACAACAGATTCAAGATTGAACTCCCCGACGGCTGGGAAGACCAGACTGTGCACTATTTCATGGGCCCCGAAGAGAGCGGCTTGCAACACAGCTTGTCGCTTCAGGTAGATACTCAACCCGACACCGACGAACTCGCCGACTACGCCCGGGAGCGGATCGACCAGGTTCTCGAGAGCATCCCCGGTGTGGAGATTCTCAAGGAAGAAGAGAAACAACTGCCGGGCGGCGTTCCGGCTTACGAAGCTGTCTACAAGTGGGCGCCGTCGGAAGACAAGGTCGTGTTTCAGAAAATGGTCTTCGTGAAGCATGACGACGTGATGTACAACTTCAACGCGACTTTCACCAAAAAGACGATCAAGACGCTCGGCGTGGAAGTCGACCGCATGATCGCTGAGTTTATTCCCGGATAGCGGATGTAAGGCAGATCACTACCATGGCGCTAAAGTTCACCAAAGCCACCGACAGCGAGCACGAAGTCAAGCTGGACTCGTCTTTGATCTCGGTCTCGTGGACGTGCGGCATGGCTATCGGTGGTCAGACGGCGAGCTTTGAGGTGCTGACCGAATTGGTCGGCGAGGGCGCACCGGTCAAAGTCAAAGGTGAGAGCGAAAACGGCAAGAAACTCGGTAAGGTCACCGGCGTCATGCGACGGAATCATTTCGGTGGAGCCTTTCAGATTCCCGAGGACATCGAACTCGGAGACAAGGTCTTTTTCGAGGCTAAGCTGTCCAAGAACAGCCTTGATGGTGAGTCCGAACACATCCCGGCCTATCCCCCGATTCGCGTGTCCAATATGAAATGGAGCGTTAAGGAAGCGCGGCGTGGCGATACCTTAACGCTCTCGGCCGACATCAAAGGTTTGCCCAACGAGGCGGAAGTGGCGGTGGTGATTTACGAATACGACCGCGACGGCGGGCATGACCGCATCACGGAACTGCCGGCACACGTTGAGAACAACCGCATCGAGATCGCGTGGGAATATGAATACCACGAGGACACCGACGAAATCCCGACCCAGGAGGAACTCGACAAATACGACGGGCAGTACAACCCCCCTGAGTACTTTTTCACGATCAAGGCTGAAGGCGTCGAGTACGGCAAAAAGCAGGAGTCGGGCTTGCTGGAGTTTAAGGACTGGGTCAACATCAGCCTCGTCAACATCCGGGGCGAACCGGTAGCCAACAAGAAGTACACTTTGCGTACGGCAGATG
>JAUXBJ010000120.1 GCA_030619425.1 bacterium | reverse complement strand
GTAACCGGCGATGAAGCCATTATATACGGCGTTGATCGACTAACCGGTGCGGAAGTGATGGCTTCGGATATTCGCGCCGGGGCCGGGATTGTGCTGGCGGCTTTGGCTGCTCGCGGAAAATCGGAAGTCCTGCGAGTTTATCATGTCGATCGCGGGTATTGGGCTATCGAGGAAAAGCTCTCTGCCCTCGGTGCCGATATTGTAAGGATAAGCACCTGATTCGAGCTGCGGGTACAACCAGGAGCTGTTCGTTGCGCCCACAGACTTATGAACCGGGAGACCCTGTTGTTCGTTATAATAGTGTAAAATGAAAGCATCAGGCCAACTAGCCACGGGTTCCAATATGAACAGACTGAAAGCAACAGCGATACTGATCCTTGTCCTGACCGGTATCGGTGTGAACGCCCAGGAAACTTATTTCGGCAAGAACAAGGTTAGGTACAAGGACTTTGACTGGAGTTACATCCAGACACGTCATTTCGACATCCATTTTTACGAAGATGCCTATCCGACGGCCAAGTTCGCTGCCACCGTTCTGGAGTCGTCGTATGTAGAGATCAGTCGTGAACTCTGCTACAAGATTCAGCGCCGGGTGCCGGTTTTCCTTTATAACTCCCACAATGATTTTCAGCAGACAAACATCCTGCCCTCCCTCATCGGCGAGGGAACCGGCGGTTTCACCGAGGTCTTCAAGAACCGGGTGGTGACACCATTCAACGGTTCGTACGAAGATTTTCGCCATGTGCTGCACCATGAGTTAACCCATGCCATGACTTTCGACATGCTCTATGGGAACGCCTTCTCGGCTCTGGTGTCGCGGCGCCGGCTGTTCAGGATGCCGCTGTGGCTGGCCGAAGGATTTGCCGAGTACTCCTCACGCCACGGATGGGATGCGCAATCGGATATGTGGGTGCGGGACGCCACTATCAATGGCTATCTGGTGCCGCTGGAGTATCTCACCGGCTACAACGCCTACCGTGAAGGCCAGGCGCTGATAAAATACATCGCCGACAAATACGGTGAAGCAAAAGTTGCCGACATCTTTCGCAAGGGGAAGATATATCTCTCCATCAACAAGGCGCTCAAGAAATCGATCGGCGTCGACCAGGAGAAACTGTGGGAGGAGTTCTCCCGCGAAATGAAGCGTCGCTATTGGCCGGAGATTGCTCTGCGCAAGGAGGCCGAGGAGATCGGTACCAAGCTGACCAAAGCTCGCAAGGACGGATCCTACTTCAACGAAAGACCGGTCTTCTCGCCCGAGGGAGACAAGATAGCTATCTTCACGGATGGCTCCGATTTTACTGAGCTTGTTTTGATCTCGGCCGACGACGGCAAGATTCTCGACCGGTTGGTGAAAAGCTCTCGATCCGGCGATCTGGAATCGTTGCATTCGTATATCTCGGGAGCGTCTTTTTCGCCGGATGGAACCAAATTGGTCTTTGTGGCCAAGTCCAACGGAAAAGAGTCATTGTTCTTCTACGACCTCCTCCGCAAGCGAGTCTACAAAAAGAAACGCTTCGATTTCTCTAACCTCATGTCCCCGGCCTGGTCACCCGATGGTGACAAGATCGCCTTCTCCGCCCTTCGGGGAAACGAACGCGATCTTTTCGTTTACTACCCGGACTCCGACCGCCTTGAGCGCTTGATGAATGATCGCTACGATGATGCCGACCCGACCTGGTATCCGGAATCCGACGCTATTCTGTTTTCCTCCGATCGACCCCATCCGCAGAGTCCTGTATGCGACGGTAAGGACCATCCGTACGTCCGCCAGGGAGCGTTTATGCCGGGTGATTTCGTATACGGGTCGTACAATCTGGCCCGGATTGATCTTAGTAATCTGGAGATTACTCCTGTGGACGTCGGCCCCGGCGCCAATACTTCACCGGATGTTTCTCCCGACGGCAGCAAGATTGCGTTTATCTCCGGACGCAACGGCATCGACAACATCTATGTCGCTTACACTGACTCCGATCGGGTCTATCCCGTGACCGACATCCTGTCCGGGATTTTGTATCTATCCTGGTCGCCGGACGGGAAGAAGCTGGCCTTCCAGGCTTTCAACAAGGGCGCCTACGACATCTTTGTGATGGACGATCTGGTTCCGGTCGGTGACGATGGTGTCCTGCACGCTACGGCCTTTGCGCGTGGAGATGACGGTCTGGTCTCTCTTGGCCGACCGAGCAAAAGTGAAGTCGCAGATAGCAGTGTGGATACGAGCACGGTCAGCGATGCGCTGCCGGCTGACTTGAGTTCCAAGAATGCTGAGCCGGATGCAATGATAGACCCTCAAACGTCTGAGCCTCCGTTGGATTCAACAATTGACGTGAGCGTGGTCGCGGAACCCGACAGCCTCCTATCGGTGGCCGCCCAGCCCCTGGATTCCACGACTGATGCGGGAGCGACCGCCGTAGCTGACACCTCTGAGTCTGCCGACGATGATGTGATCACTGAATCCGGTATCTACGATGAAGAGTATGTTCACGTCAGCCACCGAACCGACGACCCGCTGGATCCCTACATGCGCGATGTTATCGGCGACAGCACGGATTCCCGGAAGATCAAACCTATGGAGGAGCCAAGTTCATTTGATTCCATAGCGCCGCCGTCGCAGACGGGTGACTACGACGTGCGGCCTTACAAGGTGAAGTTCACGCCCGACTATGTCGGTGGCGGTTTCGGCTACGACACTTTCTTCGGTCTGCGGGGACAGACGGTTTTTCTCTTCTCAGATTATCTGGGAAATCATCAAATTCTCATCGCTACCGACCTGGTGAACACGATCGACCAATCGAACATCCTGGCCTACTATGTGAACAGCCAACATCGCATCAACTATGGTCTTGGACTTTTCCACAGCAAGAATTTTTATCTCGATGCCGATGACCACTTGTTTTCAGATCGATTCTATGGTTTTCAACTGTTCGCCAGCCGTCCGTTCTCGACGTTCAGCCGGCTGGAATTGACGACATCGCAATTCTTCATCGACCGAGAATATTATGACTTTGATGATTTCCGATCAAACCGCGGCGCCAAGGTGTCCACGGCCTCGGTTTCGTATGTTACCGACAACATTATCTGGGGATTGACTGGTCCCTTGAACGGTCGGCGAGCCAAACTGACCCTGGGCGGCGGTGTCAATCTGATCGGTTCGGACACTGTGCAGTTCCATTCGGCTGAATTCGACTATCGCAAGTACTTGCACTTCGGCAATCTCTACTCGCTGGCTTTTCGTGTCACCGGTGGCGCATCGGATGGACGCACCCCCAAGACATACTTCCTGGGCGGGACCACTAATTGGATAGGCAACACTACTCTTGACGCCAAGGTTTACGAAGTGGAAAACCTCTATTTTGCGGATGTCGTGACGCCGTTGAGAGGTATTGACTATTACAGCCTGTCCGGCGATCGATATGGGCTGATCAACCTCGAGTTCCGATATCCCATGATCGACTACTTCGCGATGCGCTTCCCTCTGGCGCTCACCATCAGTCGGGTCGGAGGCGCCATCTTTCTCGATATGGGAGCGGCCTGGGAAGGTAACAACTTCAAGGGCGGCACCTCGGAGGGAGGTAATCGACTGGTTGATATCAAGACCGGTTTTGGTTTCGGTATGCGCGCCAATTTGGGCTTCATACTACTGCGCTACGACATGGCGTGGTCCACCGATTTCTACAGTGTGTCCGAAAAGCCGGATTACTATTTTTCAATGGGCGCCGACTTCTAAGCAGGTGCGAACAAATTCCCGCGGCGCTCGTTCTCGTTGACAACCAGATTCTTATGCAAAAAAAACGCGACTCCGAGCGGAGTCGCGTATCACATTGCTCAGCAACCTATTTCTTCTTGTGCAAAGAACAGAACTTCGCTTTCCCATTCGTGAACCGCTTGCATCTTTTGCCGGCCTTGGTCTTGGCTGCGCAGCGGATCTTTTTGACCGCCTTCTTCTTCGGAGCGGCTTTCCTCTTGGCTACTTTCCTCTTCGGTGCAGCCTTTTTCTTAGCCACCTTTCTCTTCGGCGCAGCCTTTTTCTTGGTTGCTTTCTTAGCTTTGCGCATACGGACTCCTCCAATTTTGAATTTCATGTATACAAAAGTTTTTTTTTGAATACATGTCAAGAAAAAAAGTTCTGTTCGTCGAATGTTTATGTCGTGCCATGCATGAATCCATGCACCGTGCACTGTAACCATGCAACAGGAATGGACCGTGTGAACAAAGATGCGGAGTAGTTACTCGTTATTGCTATTATTGTTGGGCTGACGACCGAAATTCTGAAGTCATCGTAGGGCAGGATCCCTGCGATCCTGCCTCATCCTGAGCGGAGTCGAAGGGTGGCGTACCTTGTGAGCGGATACTGGATACTTGCTTTCGCCAGTAAGACTATAATAGAGAAGAGGGATGCCCGCCTTCGCGGGCATGACAAATCCGGCAAGTTCCAGGTACAATGATGCACGTTTTCAATAACCTCCCTGTGTGGCTACTGACAGCGCGTGTTGAGCAGTTACTCGTTGTTGCTGTCGTTGTTGTGCTGTCGACCGAAATTCTGCAGCGCCAGTGCCATCTCGTGCAGCTTTTCATCCACGCGGGCCATGAGGGAGTCCCGGGTGAACTTCCCCGAAGCGAGTCGCCTGCCTGCCGCGACACCAGTGAGAAGTTCGATTCCCTGATTGATCGTTTTCACCGGATAGACATGGAACTTCCCTTTGGTGATGGCTTCCACTACGTCGGATCGAAGCAACAAGTCGGGAACGTTCTGATGTGGAATAATGACGCCCTGATTACCGGTGAGGCCGCGACTGACACAGACGTCGTAAAATCCCTCGATCTTCTCGTTGACACCGCCGATCGGTTGAATCTCACCCTTTTGATTAACCGATCCCGTTACAGCCAGATCCTGGCGGATAGGAATCTCGGCTAAGGAGGAGAGAATAGCATATATCTCAGTCGAACTGGCCGAGTCACCGTCGACACCACTGTATGATTGCTCAAACGAGATCGAGGCCGACATCACCAGCGGTTTGTCCTGGGCGAACATTGCTCTCAAATAGCCGCTCAGCACGAGGACACCTTTGTTGTGGATTGGTCCGGACAAGTCAGCTTCACGTTCGATGTTTATGACACCGGCCTTGCCCATAGAGGTGCTGACGGTGATGCGCGAGGGACGACCGAACGCGTATTCACCGAGGTTATAGATCGAAAGTCCGTTGATCTGGCCAATCACGCTGCCCTTGATGGATACCATCAGAGTGTCGTTGTCGATCATCTCCTGAATCTTGTCTTCAACCAGGTTTACCCGTGTGCGACGGCCACTGATGGCGGAGAGAACATCCGTGCGCGACGCCCTTGGTGCTTTCCGCTGTGAAGCACGAAAGGACGCCTCTCTGATGACGTCCGATATGGCCGTGAACCGTGTGGTCAGCTTGTCTCTGCGACCGCCCAGACGACGACCGTAGGAAACCACTGCCTGCATCCCCGACATGTCGAAGGGCAGGAGTCGTTCATTCTCAACCAACCGCCTGGTGAAACGATAATACTCCATCGTATTCTTTTTCGTGAACGGCATGACGCTGTCGAATTCGGCTTTAATCTTGAAGATTTTCTTGAAATCCTCGTCCGCTTGCCACAAGAGATGGTAGATGTTCGGTTCACCGATCAATACAACTTTCACGTCCAACGGAATCGGCTCCGGCTTAATACCGGAGCCGGCCATCATAAAGAACGGGTCGTAGCCGGTGATTTCTATATTGTTGTTGCGGATGGCCCGCTTGAGATGCACCCATACCCCCGGCTCAGTCAGTACGTCCATCGCATTCATCACCAGGAACCCGCCTGATGCCTGCAACAGTGAGCCCGAAAAGATACGTGTGAAGTCGGTGCGCCAGTACCCGAAGCGATCGACCACGCGTTCCAGCGAGCCGAACAGGTTCTTGTAGGACGGTGACATCTCAATGACGATCGGCACCGAATCGGTCTCGCCATTATCGAGCACGAGATTGATCGAGAACTCCTCATATGGTTCGCGCTTCCGAAATGGCGGTGCTTCCTCCTCGCCGCGGCGGGGACGTGCCTCACGAAAACGATCCAAATCAGACAGCAATGCCTCTTGTACGTCATCCAGATAGGCAACTACTCTGTCATCAGGGAAACGCTTTTTGAGCAGGTTTACCTTATCGGTTACCAGAGGCGCGATGCTGCCATAATCGAGCTTCTCAAGGGCCACTTCCAGTTTGCCGGTGAGTTTCTTGGACTCGGTCGAGGTGACATCAAACTCTCGTCGCAGCCGGTCCCACAGCCTGCGCAATTCATCAAGCCGTGGGAGCGGGAACTTTCCGTCGCGGGCCAGATGCTCGAGCTTGTCCAGCGATGCCGGTTCTTCATCGATCAGCGGCTGGATCTCATTACGAACGC
>JAUXBJ010000105.1 GCA_030619425.1 bacterium | reverse complement strand
GACGAGATGAGGCTGTCCCACAAGTTCGTTTCGCCGGGTCTTGATCTTGACACAATCGGGATTGTGACCCGGCGATCTTTTCTAAACGGTTGCGGAGAGCAAGCATAAGAAACCGGCGGTTCTCACGACCTCCTCCGGATGTCGAAGGAACCACCGGAACAGCAGCTTTTGGGACAACCTCAGAACGTCTGCCGTCCACAGGGCTCGCCTGGCAGCCTCAAGTTCCAGGGTCTGCATCAAGCACCCTCTCCGATGGGGCGCAGTCGGCCCATAGGAATCCGCTTGCCCCAAACGGTATACCTGATTACCTTGCCGATAATTCTGAATTTCTCAAACTCGATATGGTAGGTAGTAGTAAGAGAGAACAAGACAATCTATGCTGAAGTTAGTTGGCACCGACGGTAGACGTTTCTATTCCTGGGCCCTGACGCCTGGACGACACAGTATCGGGCGCAGCCCTGATCGCGACTGTTCCATTTGGGACAATACCGTGTCCCGCCGCCACGCCGAGATAGAGGTTGACGATAGTGGGGACGTCTGCTACCTGGCGGACCTGGGCAGTCACAACGGCACTCAGGTCAACGGCGTGGTAGTCACTGAACGCGTTCAGGTTAAATCCCGGGACGCAATTGTGTTCGGATCCACGGAATTCAAACTCGCCGACACCGAGAATGCCGAAAATGAATCCGTCGAACGGACTACCGCCCGGCTTTCCGACCACGACCCGCAGAATTCCGTCTTTCTTTCCATTAATGAGGCGCTCCAGCCACTGCCGACAAAGGCCGCCGACCAGCCCGAACTGTTATCCACCCTGTTCGAGATGGCCAAGATGCTGGCTCTCCACGAACCGAAAGAAGTGATGCTCCAGCGCTCCCTGGGATTGATTTCCAGCGCTATCCAAGCCGAACGACTGGCCGTGCTGTTCGTGTCCGAGGATCAGAGTGAGGTCTACACGGCCGCCAGCCTGTTGCCGGGTGGTCGCGATCCGGGTGCTTTCACGCTGTCGCGCACTATCGTTAACGAAATCGTAAATAACAAGAACTCCATACTGATCGCCGACCCTCTTGACGATCCACGGTTCGCCGCCCAACAGTCGATCATCATGTCACAGATGAAATCGGCCATTGCCGTACCATTGTTCGATGAAGGCAAGGTTCTGGGGATTCTCTATGCCGACACGACCAATCCAGGGCACCGCTATGACAGCTATCATCTGCGCGTATTGGCCACCTTCGGCAACATTATTGCATCGCGCTTGCTGAACTACGCTCTCTTGGCCGAACGTGAGGAAAAGCACGTCATCGAGGTAGAGTTGCGACGAGCTTCAGCCATCCAGAAGAAGCTGCTCATAGACTGTCCGCCCGACATGCCGGGCTGGGATATCTGTGCTTTTCAGGAACAGTCACGCTCCGTCGGTGGTGATCTGTATGACTTCAAGAGACTCCCCGATGGTCGGTTGTTGTTTATGGTAGCTGATGTCTCCGGCAAAGGTATGGGCGCGGCGCTGTTGATGTCGAACATTCTTGCTTCGTTTCGGATTCTCTACGAGTCCAAGCGGTTCGATCTGATGATGGCGGTACAACGGGTATCGGAACAACTCCTCAAGTACAGCGATCCCGGTGACTTCGCCACCTTGTTCGTTGGCTTGATCGAGTCGGACGGCGCCAGGGTTGAGTACATCAATGCCGGACACAACCCTCCGTTACTGGTGAAAGCCGACGGAACACATCAGAGTCTCGAAGCATCGGGCATTATGATCGGCGCTTTCGACGGCGCCGACTGGGTGCGACAAACAGTTGAACTGACGCCGGGGGATTTGATTTTCGTTTTTTCCGATGGCGTGACCGAGGCTGAACGAGACGACGAGCAGTACGGCGAACAACGGACAGAGCAAATGGTCATTAATGCCAGAGATAAGAGCAGCGCTGAGATTGTAGGTTGCCTCATGAAGGATGTCAACGCCTTCATGGGCGATGCTCCACGCTCGGATGATATAACTATTCTCACGGTCAAGAGGGTATCGATGTGATGTTTGAACCAGGTCGGCAATTCGCACGTTTCAAAATAATCCGCAAACTCGGTGAAGGCGGCATGGGTGAAGTCTACCTCGCCGAGGACCAGAAACTGGGTCGACAGGTGGCGCTGAAGATACTGCTGCCGGAATTCTTCGACGACTCTGACCGCCTACAGCGTTTTGTCCGTGAAGCGAAAACAGCAGCGAAGATTTCGCACGCCAACGTCATGGCTATCTACGACATGGACACCGCCCACGATGAGAAGAGCGGTCGCGACTTGAGCTATATCGTAATGGAGAACATCACCGGGCATACGCTCACCGACTACCTGCGGACCCGTACGCCCGGCACGAAAGAACTCCTGCGGCTGACCGAACGAATCGCCGCCGGGCTGGCCGCGGCACATGGGCTGAACATCGTCCATCGCGATATCAAGACCGACAACATCAAGATCGACGAGAACGGCGATATCAAGATTCTCGATTTCGGCCTGGCCAAACCGCTGGATGCCGTTTTCGGGCAGCAAGACACCGATATCACCAACACCGTTTCCAACGACCTGACACAGGAAGGTAAAATCCTCGGTACCGTCAGCTACATGTCACCGGAACAGGCGCGCGGCGGTCCTATCGACACTCGCTCTGATATTTTCTCATTCGGCGTGCTGGTCTATCGGATGTTCACTGGTCAGGCGGCCTTTGAAGCTACCGACAAGGTATCCATCCTGGCCAAGATCCTCGAAGGTCGTCACGTGCCGTTGCGGCAGAAGAACGAGAGCATCCCCGCCGAGTTGGAGCGCATTGTCGACAAATGCCTGCAAAAAGATCCCAATGACCGCTATCAGGATACGCGTGATCTGGTTGTGGATCTGCGCAGTCTGAGGCGCCAGCGTGACAGCGGTATCTCAGACACCGAATCAATTATCAGCGACAAGCCGGCCACAAAAGCCCCTCGTAACTGGTTGACCTTCACCTGGCCCAAAGCGTTGTTGGCCATTGCGGCTTTCTTTGCCCTGGTTACGGTCATGGTCGTGGTCGTGATACCTCTGGTCTTCTTCGGCCAAACGAAAGGCCCATCAAGTCCCGAGGAAGCGTTGGCTCTGGTCGAAAACCTGGGTGTTGACATCAACAAGATGCTGGATGGGGCAGGTGTCCTCGGCAAAGACGGATACCTCAAGCTGCCGACGCTTCCCATTCAGGCCAACGCCCTGGCCATTCTCGGCTTCGATAACAAGACCGGCGACAGCGAACTCGACTGGTTGCAGGCCGGCCTGCCCGAAATCCTGCTGACCGACCTGGCGCAAAGCGGCGCGGTGAACATAATCGGTCGCAGCCGCGTGCTTGATTGTCTTAAGGATAAATCGAAGAGCAACTCCGATCATCACTCTCATCAGGAGTGCGTCACCGCTGCCCGTTCGCTGGGCGCCGCTACTGTTTTGTCCGGTGCATTCTATAAGATGGGCGACAAAATCCGTATCGATGCGCGTCTGGAGGACGCCGCTTCGGGGCAGATTATCCTGGCCGAGAAAGTGGTGGGCGAGGATCCGTTCATTTTGGTGGACAGTCTCACCCAGAAGATCGCGCAGTCGATGGACATGCAGGAGGTGGTGGCGTCGGATCGGGAAGTAGCCGATGTTATGTCATCGTCACCTGAGGCCTTCAAAGAATACATCCTTGGTATGGAGAAGTTCGGGCTTTCGCAATATGACTCATCGAATGTACACTTCGAGGAAGCTATCAGATTAGACTCCACCTTTGCCCTCCCATACATGAGAATCGGTATGGGTTATGCGTTGCGCGGCCGTAATCAGCAAGCCATCCAGTACCTCGGGCTGGCCCAGCAGTTTGAGGATCGACTGCCGGTAAAGGAACGTTCACTTCTGGATATCCATAAGGATCTGTGGTTCAAACGGCAATATGATGATGGTCTGATAAAGATTAAGGCATACGTAGCCAACTATCCCAACGACAAAGAAGCGCGTTCCTTCTATGCTCTTCTGCTGCACAATCTCAAGAAAGACAAAGTTGCCGCGCTGGCTCAGCTTGATACGGTTATGGCGATCGACTCCAGATACCTGATGGCTCTTACCTGGTACGTTACCATCCACACGGCGGAAGAAGAGTACGATAAGGCAATCGAATACAGCCTGCTGATGAAACAGTACTATCCGCAGTTGCCGGCGCCATACCGGAGTCTGATGACGCTTTATCACCAGCAGGCCCGATATGATGAGGCGGTTGCCGCGGCTCATGACCTGTTGAACAGATTCCCTCAAGAAAGTGCGGCTCTGAATCTGCTAACAACTACGTTCATCCGTCAACGTCAGTTCGACAGCGCGGCTTACTACGTCGAGGAACGACGCACGCGGAGTAGCGATGATCCTTACAAAATGATCACCTACCACCAGCGTCGAAGTAATCTGGCCTTCTGGTCGGGTCGGTTCAAATCGGGCATGGATGAACTGTTCGAGTCCGCTGACAGAGCCACCGCTTTGGGCGACAGCGGTCAAATCTGGGCAGCATATAACCGAATCATGAATCGGTATCACTATCTGGAAATGGATGATTCCACCCTCTACTACAACACCAAGGCGAATCAATATGCAGACCAGTTTCAGAAAATCGACTTCTACCTGGTCTCTGCACAACTCGACAACACCATTGTCCCCGGCATAAGGCCCGAATTTGAAGAGCGCGTAAGGAACCTCCGGTCGCGGTTGCCTGAAGAAATGTGGGGATTGGCTGATGAAGTGCAAAATCTTCTCAATGCTTTGGGCAATAGTGATACAGCAGCAATAATAGGTAGCTACAAATCTCTGATGGAGAATTATACCCAGGAGAATACCGAAAATCGGGAGATCGTCGGGCGCCTGTTGGTTCTTTCCGGTGAGTACGAAGAGGGCAAGAAATATCTAGAACAGATATGTACAGGAGATGATGAGACCACTCAAGCCAGATATTATATGCGTGGTCTTTACTACATCGGAATCGCAGAAGAGGCGCTGGGCAATTCCGAAGCCGCTACGGAGGCTTACCGCGAACTGCTGAAGCTCTGGGGCGATGCCGACATCGAGCTTGAAATTGTCACGGATGCCCGCTCGCGGTTGGCGCGGCTGACGAGTTAGATGGGAGATCGGGGGTAAACTGGTACCCTTGTTATCTGGTCGAAAAGTGATTGCGACTGGTTAGGGTGTTGTCTAAATTGTGATTGTTGTAACGATGGTGGCACATGGCCCGAGGGGTGGAACCGCAAGCCATGATTCTGTGTAAGTTGGCAAGAACTCACATATGAGGCTCGAGAAGTGTCGATGCAATGGGAGAAACAACTAAACAAAGATCGGTCGCGACCATCGCCAGTGGCGCGCTTTCAGCTAATTCTTACGTTGATCGGCTGGATCGTGGTATTTTCGGTTCCGCTATTCACCGACTGGGAATCCATGCCGCTGTGGGCACGTTATCCGATTCTCGGCTTCATCGGGATAGCATTCATGGTGACTCTCGTGCTCAGTACAATCCCTGCAGCGCACCTCTTTAAGGGTTGGATTGCATCCATTGGTAGAAAACGACTGCAACGTCGGACTCTTTTCGAACTCGCCGGACTTCTCCAAGAAGCTCGCACACTGTTTGACCCAGATTTAACAGGTTCTTTGCGAAACTACGTCGAACCAGTGTGCAAGGCTGTGGTCCAGAATCAATCTCTGCACCCGCAGTTCAAACGGTTAGCAGAACGTCTCCGTGTCCTTGAGGATTGGCATTTGTCTCTACTGACCTTTGCAGATCCGGGTCTGATTAGTAACGCACCATTTACGGACATAGTCAGACACATCATAAGGTTATATCGTGATACTGCGGAGGTCGTCTTCGAATTAGCCAGTATTAAGCTACCTGGAGATGGCTCGGCTAGAGCCTATGATGACCAAGGACGAATGATGAAAGAAAAGTACAACCAGCACATAGGGCGTGTCGAACAACTCCTGGAGAGAATTGCCAAGTTAAATCCAGAACTCCAAACAGGGGCTTTCCATCGATTCTGATCTGCCGTATTGTGGTTTTGGGAAGAATGTCGGACGGGAACGGCATTTGCTGTCTATTTCATGGCGTGCGACTCAAGTCAAGGGTCTTCCAACTGAGTGCAGACCTTTAAGTCGGTAACGCGACCACTTGCACCATGCACTTTTCTGAACTACTGGCATTTACTACAAACGCAGATACATACTCCTAGTGTTTTTTGTGCACTCTTTATTTGCACATTCTTGAAAACGGCCAGTAGATCTGCTGCCCATACGATCAACCAATAACCATTGGGGGTCTTGGCTGTCTTGAAGGTGTTCGGATCAAGTCGAACGATTTCGAACTTACGTGTAGGCTTCACACCGCTGTGCAGATTTTTGAATATCTCAGAGCATGGTTTACTGCTTTCGGCGTGCAACTTGATATGCTTCTCTGTCGGATTCTCATTGACATACACAAAATACCGAGGCATTGGAACCTCCACGGATAAAGGTTAATGGATGGGCTTGCCCTTATTAAGGGCGAGTCCCCCTATGATTTATTATCGGCGAGCAGCATTATTTTCTTGACTACAATACAATTCCGGCTGGGTGGCATGGTCAAACTTGATTGACCATGGGCCTTGCTAAGACCGCCCCAAACAAGGTTTGAGGCGGCCACGCATCGGTTGGCAAAG
>JAUXBJ010000399.1 GCA_030619425.1 bacterium | reverse complement strand
GCCACCCCGCAAGCAGCCGCCGTTTCAGCCAGCGTTGACGGAGCTATCACTTGCTTCAACTCCGCTGCCGCCGGGGCATCAATGAGGTTCCCCTCCATCGCCGCGAGGCAGAGTCCGTTGATCAGTAGTTCGTCCGTGCCTGCTTTGTATACTAACTCAAGTTCGGCCACGTCGGCTGATTTGACTGCGTACGGATTGATCGAGAATATCCTGGCCCGTCCGGAATTGTACGCCTTGCGCAACCTGAGATACTCGTTGCGATGCTCGTTGATCATGTCGGAGCCGAAAACGACGATCACATCGGACTCGTCGATATCGGCGATGGAAAACTTCTGACGACACAGTGCGCCAAAGACAGATTCGCCGCCCGGGAGCATCTTGTAATCCTGACGGAAGTCGATATTGTTGGAGTTTAGAACCGTTCGGAAAAACTTCGAGAAACTGTAGAGCGAATTGTTGTCAAGGTTCGGCGCGGCCAGACCACCGATACAGACCCCGCCCTTTTTCTCCTTGATCGCGGAGAAGCGTTGGTGGATGATACCAAGAGCTTCCTCCCAGGTTGCTTCAACCTGTTGACCTTCTTTCTTAACCAACGGTGTCTTCAACCGCTCCGGCGAGTTCACCATCTGGTGACCATACCGCGTCACGTCAGCCAGCCAACCGTCGTCGATGTCGTCATGGCACGATGACTGCACTCGGTAGACATGGTTCTTGTGCGCATCCTTGCAGAACAAGATATTGGTCCCGGAACTGGTGAAGTTGCAAATAGAGGAAACCGTCTCAGTCAGCCAGACCCGAATCTTGTAGCGCCACTCCTCACTGGTCAGGGCGCCCACCGGGCAAATCTCGGTTAGATTACCGGAGAACGGATTTGCTACTTGTACTCCGGGCGCCGCATTTATCTCGGCCATGTTGCCACGTTCGTAGACACCGAGGTCGTACTCTCCAAACGCTTCTTTGTTGGCACGGACACATTTGTAACAAAGGATACAACGATTGCGGTTGAGAATAATCTCCGGCCCGATCTTGAGATCATCGAAAGTAGTCGTCATGCCGTCGTCGACAAAACGATTCTTCCGGAAATCAAACCTGCTGTCATCGATGCCGTGGGCCACGACAAGATTCTGAAGCGTGCACTCCCCACCTTTGTCACAGGTTGGACAATCAAGGGGGTGATTGAGCAATTGGAATTCCAGCACCGCCCGACGACCTTTCAACACTTTGTCGCTATTGGTTCGGACAACCATGCCGTCCAAAGCCTCAGTTGCGCAGGACACTTCCAACTTGGGTCGCTTCTCGATCTCAACGTAACACATGCGGCAGGCTCCGACCGATTTCAGCTTGGGATGCCAGCAGAAGGTGGGTATGTCGATACCCATCTCCTTAGCGGCAATCAGAACACTGGTACCGCGAGGTACCGTTGTCTCACGCCCATCGATAGTGAGCGTCACCGTGTTGGGCTTCGCTGGAGCCGGGGCGTTGTTTTTGATATCTTCCGCCATACTTACGTCACACTAAAAGGCAAACTCCGATTTCACGAGACACTTCTTCTGGTCGATGTGGTACTGCCACTCATCGCGCCAGTGTTTGATCGCGGACTGGATCGGCATCACAGCCGCATCGCCAAGCGGACAAACCGTGTGGCCCATAATATTCTCGCAAATCTCTTCGATCTTTTCGATATCGCCGGGCCGACCCTGGCCCGCCTCGATACGACTAATGATCTGTTCCAGCCAAGCAGTTCCTTCGCGACACGCGGTACACTTGCCGCACGATTCATGCCGATAGAAATGGATCAGCTTTTTGGTCGCCCAGACGATGCATGGGTCTTCGTTGAACACAATGACCGCCCCGCTGCCTAACATAGATCCGGCTTCGACCAGCGACTCGTAGTCGAGCTTGACGTCAATCATGTCCGGCGTGAGAAACGGCGTCGATGATCCACCCGGTATGACGCCTTTGAGTTTTCGGTCGCCGCGGATGCCGTTGCCGTAAGCGGGGTCGTAGATCAGTTTCTTGAGCGAGAAACCCAACTCGACCTCATAGTTGCCCGGTCGGTTGACATGACCGCTCAGGGAGAAAATCTTTGTGCCCGTCGACTTCTCAGTTCCCAGCGAACTATACCATTCGGCGCCGCGGTTGATCACGTGCGGCACGGTGGCCAGACTTTCGACATTGTTCACAATGGTCGGACAGGCGTAGAGCCCGGCGATGGCCGGGAAGGGCGGTCGAATCCGCGACATACCGCGCTCGCCCTCCAACGAATTCAACAGCGATGTCTCCTCACCACATATATAAGCGCCGCCACCGGTGTGCACGATCATGTCGAGGTCATAGCCGCTGTCGCAAATGTTCTTGCCCAGATACCCACGGGCATACGCTTCTTCCTTCGCCTTTTCCATTATCTCGGCGCAGTGTCCGAACTCACCTCGGATGTAGATGAACATCAGATGACACCCGATGGCGTACGCCCCAATCGCCATACCTTCGATGATACCATGCGGGTCGCGTTCCATCAGCACCCGATCTTTACAGGTGCCCGGCTCCGACTCGTCGGCATTGCAAATCAGATAATGCGGCCTGGTGGAG
>JAUXBJ010000069.1 GCA_030619425.1 bacterium | reverse complement strand
CGTCACCTCAAAAGCAAGGTAAACGAGTTCGCCCGGCTGCGCCGTGACCGAGCCTTTAGTATCAGTGCTGACATCCCACCCAAGGTCCGATATGACGTCGATGTAGTACTCGTCCGCCATATTGCCGACATTGCGCACACCGACCATGAACTGGACCGTCTCCCCCGGCTCGCCGGTCTCGGCGATCGGCGGGTCAGCAAGATGGATAGCGTAGATGTCGGAGGCGTCAACCGTCACGATCAACGATCCTTCGACCCGCTGCGAGGGATCGAGTTCTGAGTAAACCGCAAAATCGACCGTGTCGATGCGATCAGATTGAGTCGGGCCCGGCCACGTTGGCGTTTCCACCTCAAAGGAGGCGTAGACCGTCTCCCCTGCCGCCGCGTAAGTAAATGTAGTCGGCAGATTCAAAGTCCAGCCTTTGGTCGATACAGCTTCCACCGTGTAGAAATCTAGCCCGTTGCCGTCATTCCGCAAGCCGATCGGAATCTGTAGGATCGAGAACGGATGGCCGATTCGGTCAGACGGCGGGTCAACCATGGTCAGGGCGATAGTGGCGTCATCCACCGACAGATCGACTTCGGCCATGTCCATAGCCTGCCAGTAGATATCACCCGAGTTCACAACCGCTTGTGCGTCCCGATGGTTTACCCTAAACGTGATCAGATCACCGGACTCAGCGCCTTCATCGAAGTCCGCAGAATAGATATCATCGCCATACACGGCCATCGAGCCGTAGGCTCCAGCCGTATCTACACTCGGGTAATTCTCACCAACCGTGTGGGTACCGCAATGAACGCCGTCAGCATCGTAAGCATCAATGACGCTGCCTTTCGGCGCAAGCTGCCCATTGTACAGAGCGTCTCCGTAATACATCTTCCATATATTTGTTGGAGTAACATCGGCCGCACCGACCGAGATCAGCATCAACACCAACCCTATCGCCAGACTTCCGATCGTGTATCTCTTGTTCACGGTTGATCCTTATCTCTTCCCGGCCGGTCTCGCAACCGACCGGATGTTCATTACTTCCAGTCCAGTATCGTCAACGCTTACTTCAGCAGCGTCATTTTCTTCGTCTGTGTAAAAGCATCCGTCTTCAAGCGGTAGAAGTATATGCCGGACGCCACCGCTTGGCCAGCGGAATTTGTACCGTCCCAGACAACCTCGTTACGGCCGCTTTGCGCCACGCCGTCGTACGGTACCGCCACCAGGCGACCGAGAATGTTGTAAATCTCGACCGTGGCGTTAGTGGTCGTCGGCAGATTGAAGCTGATGGTCGTAGTCGGGTTGAACGGATTCGGATAGTTCTGGCTCAGTGAGTAGCTGTTCGGCAGGGTACCGTCACTGTTGCCCTTGGCGGTCAAGGCGCCGACTTCCATCATGCTGCCGGTGGCGCCGTTATAAGTGAATGACTCGTTCGTCTGAACGCCGTCGATGCGTAGCGTGAACGACTCACCCTGTTTGGCGCCGTCGGTCTCGGCGGTCGTGTTATCATCGCCGTAGACGGCCATGAATCCAAACAAACCGTCCTGTTCGACCATGAAGCGACCGATCGTGAGACCGTCCTCGTTGTGAGCGGTAACGACAGCACCGGCGTTGACCTCGTCGCCGTTGAGTGTCAGGCGATAGGCGTACAGATTCATCCAGGCATTAGTAGCGGTCACGCCGTCACCCATGCCCTTGGCGGCGAAGAAGTGCCGATTGGGTTGTGGTGCGATCTTCGGTCCGGCGCCCGGATAGGTCAGCACGCCGGGAAGGGCGTTCTTGAGCCAGTAGCCGTTGCAGGGGCCCAATTCCAGAAGGTCGTTGTGGAGATAATCGCCCGGCTGATAAACCAGGTTGCCCACCGACGGATCCCAGCCGAGCGCTACGATCAGATCGTCGTGGATCGAGGCCAGCGCATCCTCGGTCGGGAGGTTGTAATCGGGCAGGTACGACACCAGGTTCCAGCCGCCGATCAACGGAATGCCGGTCGTGACCGGAACAGCGGTGCCGGCGATTTCAAGGGTAATATCGCAACTCACTTTGATCCAGTAGCCGCTGAGGTGGTCGACGTACTTAAGGTTCGAGAACATCGGCAGATCAGGATCGTAGGTCAAACCTTCGCCCTCGAAGCCGAGTACGACCTCAAGGCAAGGCTCGATCGAGGCCAGCACTTCGATAATGTCGTCCGATTCATGATCGACATTCCAACTCACCAGGTTCCAGCCCTCTAACAGGTCACAACTCTTGACGATGATATCACCCACATCGAGGCAGACCTGGTGCACATCGCCGTTACCTGTCCATTCGGTCGGGTCGGGCGTGTAAGCCTGGACACCGTTTACGTAGAGACGGATATTGTCGCCCGGTTCCGCGCCTTCGTCCTCGGTGGTGTACGGATCATCGCGGTAGACCGGCATGAAGCCGTAACGACCGGCTTCGGAGACAAACCAACTGCCGCAGTGAGCACCTTCGGGATCAAAGGCATCAATCACCGATCCAACCGGCAATGGTGCGCCCATGTACAGATTGGTCTCACAATACAGGTTCACCCATTCCAGAGTCGGGGCCACCGGATCGACCGGCGTCAACACAACCATAATGCCGGTGTGGGCAAAGTTTATGTCCTCCACCTTGCCGGGGTAGTAACCCTCTTTGTAGGCGTAGATGTCAAAAGGAATCACGGTGGAGTTGAAGAATTCAAACAGGCCGGTTATGTCGGAAAAAGTCTGGTCGTCCCAGGCGCCGTATGGGAAGTCGGGCCACAACTCGACCGTGGCGCCTTCGATTGAGTGACCATCGGGATCGACCACGTAACCGCAGACGTAGTTCTCAGAGGTTCCGACGACGATGCCGCCCGTGATGACGGTTGGCGCCACCTGCTGCGGACCGGCGCCGCAGTCATAGGTGAAGAGCGGATCGGGGCTGACCACCACGATGGGGTAGAAACCCGGCGCGGCGTCGCCGTGGACATTGAAATGCAACGTCATCAGCAATCCGGTGGTGGCCGGAATCATGCTCTCGCCGGCTGAAACAGCGGCCGTCAGGTCGATGACATAGTCGGTGAGTGTGACGTTCTTATTGCTCCAGCTTTCGATCAGGGAGCCGACAAACGACACCGAATCAAGGAGCATCGTCTCGGTACCGGCATACTCAAGAGAGATTGACAACTCGGCGAGATCGCACAGATATTCTATGGTCACCGGTACCGCCACCCGTGAACCGAGCACTGCCGGCACGGTGCCGATGGTGACAATGTCGTCGTCGGAGGGAGGTATCGACACGTTCAAAATGACCGTGAAGTATTGAGTATTCGGTTCGCAGACGGTCTCCGGGTCACCGATTACTGCGCACTCCACCGAGTATATACCGGCCTCAAGGGTCAGTCCGTCGACACCAATCGAAACGGCATCACCGGACACTCCGACCAGCGGATTGATTACCAGCCAGGAGGCGCTTCCCGGAATTATCTCAAAACTGAAGGGAGTACCGGAACTGGTGATGGTTAATGTCTGAGCGTCCGGATTGGCGACGTCGGCCGTGGTCATGTTGAATTCAAACTCGGTTGCCGAGAGCATCATGTCAACACACGGCGGCGTGCAGTCCTCAACGGTTATGGTGAAGCTCTCAGAGTCTGTATCGATGCCGTCGGTGGCATAGGCGGTGAGTTCGAAAACGCCCACCTGACTCATATCGGGAGTGAAGGTAAGAACACCGTGGCCATTGGCTGAATCATAGAAGGTCATATTGGGGGCCAGGGTTTCCACCGAAAGGGTCAACGGGTCTTGATCGGCGTCGGTTGCTGACACTAAGATTTCAAGCAGGGAATCAGCACAGACATTGAAGGTTCCGAGGTCAGCGAGCACCGGCGGGTTGTTGGGTGGCGGGGGCGGTTCTTCGATAGTGATCAAAACCGCGCAAGTGTCGGCGCCGCAACTATTATCGGCGATGAGTGTGGCCGTAAACGATCCAAAAACATCGCTGTTGAAGCAGAGTTCGTCCGCCAGCCAGGTGGCGGTATAATCCTGATTGTCGGTAGAAACAACCACGCTGTCGGCGCCTGTTATCACCAGAGCCACACAGATTTCCGCTCCGGTGGCCTCGACCGTGATCGGTTCGGGACAGACGATAATCGGCGCTTCACCGATGGTAACGTCGACAAAGAGCGAGCAGGTATCATCGCCGCAGTCGCCCTGCGCAATCACTTCGATCGCATAGGAACCGGCCGTATCGGCGTTGAAGCAGAGCGTATTTGAAGTCCAATTACCCAAGGAACTGGTCACGCTAGTGGCGTTGTCAATCACCAACTCCACGCAAACCAATCCCGGGTTGCAGAGGAGAAACGGCAGGGGTGCTTCAGGGCAGGTGATGGCCGGTTCAACCCCCAGGGTGACATCGACGGTGAGATCACAACTGTCCGCGCCGACGGCGTTAGTGGCCACGACGTGAAATTGGAAAAGGTCTTTATCCGGCGCAAAAGGATCGAAGCAAAGCTGACCGTCGGCCCAGGTAGCACCTTCGACAGTGACTTCCTGGGCATAGTATATCGGGAGGTTAACGCAAACCAACTCGCCGGGACAGGCGGTGGCGGCAAGCGTCTCGCCGGGGCACTCAATCATCGGCGGCGGTCCGGCTTCACCGATGCCGAAACAGTGGGGTCCGTCCCAGCTTGGAAACACATTGGGGCCCGCCCATTTCCATACACCTGACGGAGGATAGAAAGTTGAGTCCAAGCAGAGTGTTTTCTGGTCATCACCCTCGTCCAGCGGTCCCACCTCGATGGTGTAGGCTACGTCATCGTAGCCGGCCGGCAGACCGGATGCTTCGAACCGGAAAGCACCGAAACCGACCGTATCGGCACCGGAGCCGGTAACACTGAATTTGCTGATATAGAAGCCGCCGTCGAACTGCGTCTTGCCGAGGCCCACGGTGTCACCCACGGTCGTGCCCCAGATGGCGCCGTCCGGGGAGTAGACGCGAAAGCCGTTGGTGATACCTGCGTGGGCATCCCCGTCACCCGTGAATCTGATATGATAAACTATCGGTACGCCTATATCCAGACGGTTACCGGCGTTAAGGCCATCCACATGATCCAACGAGATGTTCTGGCCGAAAACCAGTCCAGACGACAAAACCAGTACGGTGCTAATGAGAAACAGGAATCTCAATCTCATATCGCTTATCTCCTGATAACGCTTTTTACCAACATGCTGTCTTCGGCTCGGGTAAGTTTAAGCCGCTATTTCTCACCGGTGATTCATGATGATCCCGGCGATATTTTTCTGAAAAGCCTTGAAGCAAAACCAATGCCGCTGCTGAACTGAGTGCCGTTGGCGAAACAGGTTCCGGATCAGGTCCGGCAAAAACTATCACTGATAACCCCATAACACACCGATCGACACATACAATACTATGGCTGGCAGCATATAAGAAACTTACTTCCCCAGTTTTAGACCCAAATCATACTGGCCGAATCAAGGCTGTGGCAGTCAAATAAGCCCCTGCATACAGCCGTCATGTCAGACCAAGCAAGTAGTAATAATGGCCTTCCTTAATTCACGTGGGCTAAAAGCAAGTGATGCCCCTGCCCATGAAAATATAGCACTTATAGGCGGAATGTCAAGGACTTAGGCGATGAATGGGCAAGCCTGTGGAATCTTTGAACAGGTTAGCTATGAGTTAGCCATACGACGGCGTCGCGCCTCGAAAAAGGCCAGAACCAGCAGGGCGCCGCAGAGGTCGGCCAAGACATCATAAACGGAGGCAAACCGGCCAGGGATAAGGTGCTGGTAGAACTCATCAAAAGACGCAAATGCAGTCAGAAAAAGTGCAGCAAAAATGCATGCTCGGCTACCCCGAGCCATCCAGGGCCAGTTGGAAAAGGAACGGAACGTCAGAAACGCAAAAATGGCGTACTCGATAAGATGCGCCACCTTGTCGAAAGCAATGTCCTTAACCTGGGGGGTATGCAGATCGGGCACCGAGGAAACAGCGATGATTGCACCGCCGAAGAGTATCATTGGCAGGTGGTAGTACAGAAAACGCCGGCATCCGCTGATGGGGAGAGTTGACTTCTGCATGAGCAAATGGTTAAACATATTATTGATTTCGGTCAACCAAAATGACTTATTCGATTTGATGACAGTTACTGTGACGAGACGTTACGGGAACAACCGGTACCGCAAGTTGACAGCAAGTCAGGCTTAAGTGGCAAGCCACTTTTTCGCGCTACGCGCACGGCAGGATCACAGGGATCCTGCCCTACGAATGTTCTGAGGAAGAGTCCGCTGTGAGCGTATCACCCTGACCGCAGTCGAGGGGTGGGCACAGTCGAAGGGCAAGTAAGTGTGTAGTGCTTGTCATGCCGGACTTGATCCGGCTTCCAACAGCGAATTCGAAGACTGGATGGCTTTCGCCAGTATGACGGAGTAGAGCAGGTGTCGGGCGAGGTCCCCCTACCCCACCCACGAAATTCTTCACTCGCATCTTGAAACCCGAGGCAACCCCCGGGCCACCCAAACCGAGTGACAGAGTTCCAAACCAGTCTTGACAAACAGCACCTTTTTCGTATACTATGCCTACGGATATACTCACCCGAATAACGCGGAGAGGACAAAAACATGTATCGAGCAATCTGGATCGCATTAGCACTGGGCCTGCTCTTCCTGGCCGCCGCGCTGGCTGCCATGCCACCATCAGATTTTGAGCAGCCGATCAACAACAACTCCCGTAGTTGGGACAATGAGACGTACATCAACGCCGGCAACATCCTCATGTTCGTCACCAACCACGGCAACTTCGGACGGGATCTGGCTGGAGTGTTCGGACTGGACGCCGGAACTTTTTATCCCTACGTCGACAATGAAAGCATCAACAACGGTTCATTGGATGACTACGTTCTCTACGCCGCGGGTCTGTGGGTAGGTGGTCTCGTCAACGGCGAAGTACGATTGGCCATCGCCGAATACTCTGATGAGTACGTACCCGGTCCGATGGAGAGTGGGACTCACATGCCGGACGATCCGGCTTTCAAAGTCTACAAGCTGTACCGCGACAGCCTTGCGTCCAACCCTAACAGTGACTACATGAACTGGCCAGTCGATCAGGGTGCGCCGGTCGATGGTATGGGCAACCCGTTGATGTTAGGTGATCAGATGCTCTGGACCGTCTATAACGACGCCGACCCGAACCAGCATACCAACAACTCTGGTGAAACTGACCCTCTCGGTATTGAGATCCAGCAGACGACCTGGGCGGTGCAGTCCTGCTTTGAGGACAGCATTCTTATACCGACGGAAATCGAGGTAATACAGTCCGGTAACAGCAAGGTTGTGGTCGTGGCTAAAACCTCCTATGACGCACTGGTGAGCTTGGATACTTATGCTGTCGAGATATTTGAACATCCCACTCTGGGAATGGTGTGGCAGTTGCGAAACATAAGTACGAATACTG
>JAUXBJ010000384.1 GCA_030619425.1 bacterium | reverse complement strand
GCTTCCGACGAAGGTATTCGGGCAATGGCTGCATCCGGGACGGCAGCGGTGCTGTTACCCGCGACAACCTTTTCGCTGGCCGGGACCACTTACGCTCCGGCCCGCAAAATGATCGAGGCCGGTGTCATCGTGGCGCTGTCGACCGATTGCAACCCCGGTTCCAGTAACACCGAATCTTTGTCTCTGGTTATCTCACTGGCTGCATTACAGATGAAAATGACGGCAGCCGAAGCTATCTCGGCGGTGACGGTCAACGCCGCCTGTGCTATCAACCGACAAGACCGAATCGGTCGCCTCGAAGTCGGCTGTATGGCCGACCTGGTCATCTGGGATATGCAGGACTACCGCGAACTGCCATATCACTGCGGCGTAAACCTGGCCCAGTTGGTAATTAAGCGGGGTAAAATAGTGAGCGGATCGCTCGGAAACGGGAACGTGCGCAAAACTCAGGGGTTGAAAGATTGATGGCACATAGGGTATTGTTAGCACCGCTTGTAGCGGCTTTTATAGGCTTGGGTTGCGGCGTCTATACGTTCAACCCGGCCGGGAAATCGAGCATCCAGACGATAGCGGTCGACCGTTTTGAGAACAAGACAACCGAGTATGATCTGGCCGACCGCATGACCGATCTGGTGATTGATGCCTTTCTGGCCGACGGAACTTTCAAGGTTGTCTCCGCCGAAAACGCCGACGCGGCTCTGTCCGGTGTTCTGACTCGTTATGAACGCAAGCCGTTTGAGTATGACGAGAATGATGTGGTGTTGTCATACAGCGTGACTATGACTTTTGACGTGGCGCTGAGAAACCCACGGGACAACGATTCTGATATCTGGCGGGAAAGCATGATTCAGGAAGGTGTTTACCTGGTCGACAGCGAAACCGAACAGGATGGTCAGAGTAACGCGATTCAGCGTCTGATCGTATCGATAATCAACCGTACCACCAAAAGTTGGTGATAGCGGCAGTGGATCCGGCGTCGATTCTATAGCGCCGACCGAACAGGTCGATAAATAGTATAAGATGGTAGAACGTTCAAGATAGGAATTGGCAGACTGTTGAAAGGCAATTCAGGTGTCATTGCGAGTCCGCCGCAGGCGGACGCGGCAATCTCAAATCGGTTGTCTCACATAGATCCGAGATTGTCACGCTTCACTCGCAATGATAGAAACTTCACTTTTTCAACAGCCTGTTAGACAGGAAAGGTCGGTTTTGAAAAGATACACATGCTTGTTGATGCTCGCGATGGTTCTCACCTTGACGTTGGGCGCCCCCTCTGAGCCGAATGCCGAGATTAACTCCAAAGCCGGAACCTCCGCGTTTCCATTCCTTAAGATCAACATAGGAGCCAGAGCCATCGGGATGGGTGGCGCGGCCACCGGTCTGGCTGATGACGAATCGGCTCTTTACTACAACCCGGCCGGCATTGCCGGCGCCAAGGAAACGCGATGGATCGGCGGCTACCACAACTACTTCGTGGATATGCAGTCCGGTTTTGTCGGTATGATTTTCCCTATCGATGAACGAAGTACTATAGCCGGGCACTTCGATTATTTAGGCTACGGCGAGTTCATCGAAACCGACGACATCGGTAAGGTTCTGGGAACATTCGGCGGCAGCGACATCGTGCTGGCGGCAACCTACGGCCGACAGGTGGGATACAATTTCAAACTCGGCATCACGGCCAAGTTCATATATGAGCATGTCCACGAATACTCCGCCACCGGTCTCGCGTTCGACCTGGGCGCCAAGTACATAGACGATCGCGAGCGTTTCACCGGCGGCGTCATGGTGCAGAATCTGGGCAAACAACTTTCGGCGCTGGGTTCTGAGAAGTACCGACTACCCCTGACCATTCGAGGGGGCGTCTCTTACCGCCCTCGCGGCTTACCGCTGCTACTGGCTTCTGATCTGATCGTGCCGGTTGACAATGACATCGAGTTTGCCGTTGGCGGCGAGTACCACGAACTGAAACCACTTTACTTGCGGCTCGGATGGAACAGTTTCGGCTCCAACTATCGCGCGCACGACTCCGACGACAAATGGGCCGGCTTGACCGTTGGGGTCGGTTTCGACTACAAACGACTGCACATCGCCTACGCCTACGCCCCCGGGGCTGATCTTGGTGAGAGTCACCGCATAACCGTAACCGGAGGTTTTCCCAAATGAGGGTTCGTACGACGGTTCTACTGTTTTCTGTTTGTCTAAGCCTGACCGTCCTGTTGGCATGTGCCGACTCGGCGGAGGATGTTCCCAGGAAGACAGTCATCTCTCTTTTCGGCGCCATGGAAAAAAACGACCAGGCCGCCCTGATTTATCTGCTGGACCTGCCGGAATTGATGAAAAACCTCAACGAAGACTACGCCATCCAGACCGACAGCCCCCGCGTGTTCACCAGCCCCGAGCAGGTTCTCGAAGATCTGACCGGTGAAGGGCTGACCAAGAAAACCTGGTTCTCTCTCCAACGGATAATCAACAAGGGTCATGTCGAGGGCGACGACGTGGCTTCTGTCGACGTCACTTTCGTCGACAAGGAAAAGTCGCAGGGATACATGACGAGGTTCGGGCTGCACAAAGTCAATGGCAAGTGGAAGATATACAGCTTCAAGACTATCAGTGGTTCTTAACTCACCAAACATTCCACATTTGTCATGCATCCTTGAGACTGTCCCGAGAGATACTGTGGGCGGCAGACCTCCCGGTCTGCCCCACTGTATTACGTTAAGCGGCAGATCGGTACCCCACCCAGAGCACCAGCGTCGGGTGGGTTTTTCATTGTGAAGCCCACCCGACGCTCCCAGGCTGTGTCATAAAGCCATTTCGCAGGGTCCTGATCTCGACGAAGTCGGGGTTGAGACCTTGCGATTCTCGCTAAGGCGTTGTGGGAAAACAGTCCTAAGAATCACCGGTTCACATCCGCCGCGGCGGACCTTCGGCGAACGCAGG
>JAUXBJ010000266.1 GCA_030619425.1 bacterium | reverse complement strand
TCACGACGCCACCATGGCCGAGGGCGGCTCGACATACTCACCCCACTCCTCACGCAACAGGTCGCACATTTCACCTAACGTACCGTACGCCCGGCTGCACTCGAGAATGGCTTCAAACGTGTTGCCGCTTCCTTTGGCGACTTCGCGCAGTTTCGCAAGCGCTGCTTTCACAGCCGCTTCATCGCGCTCGGCGCGCACTTTCTGTACAAACGCCACCTGGTCGACCTCTACCTGTTTGTCAATCTTCAGGACCGGGATATCAATCTCCTCGCCGTCGTCTTTGTAGTCGTTGACGCCGACAATAATGCGCTGCTCTTCTTCGATCTCCCGCTGGAAGCGATAAGCGCTTCTGGCAATCTCGCGCTGGAAGAACCCTTCCTCGATACACTCCAGCACGCCGCCGCGCCGCTCGATTTCCTCGAAGTACGCCTCGGCCTCAGCTTCCATTTTGTCAGTAAGTGCCTCGACGAAATACGACCCGGCCAACGGATCGATGGTGTTGGCCACGCCGGATTCATGCGCGATAATCTGCTGGGTGCGCAGAGCGATCTTAACCGCTTTCTCCGACGGCAAGGCCAGTGTTTCATCCATCGAATTGGTGTGCAGCGACTGCGTGCCGCCCAGCACACCAGACAGCGCCTGCAAGGCCACCCGCACGATATTGTTCTCCGGCTGCTGCGCCGTGAGCGAGCAGCCCGCCGTCTGGGTATGGAACCGACACAACCAACTGCGTTCGTCTTTGGCGCCGTACTTATTTTTCATCCGCTTGGCCACAATGCGACGCGCGGCGCGGTACTTGGCTATCTCCTCAAAGAAATCACTGTGGGCGTTGAAAAAATATGACAGTCGCGGTGCAAACTCGTCGACATCCTGCCCCGCCTCGATAGCCGACTCAACATACTGGAACCCATCGGCCAGCGTGAAAGCCAACTCCTGCACAGCGGTGGCGCCGGCCTCGCGAATATGATAACCACTGATCGAGATTGTATTCCACTGCGGGACATGTTTGGTGCAGTACTCCATCATATCCGTGATCAGGCGGATGGACGGTCGCGGTGGGAAGATGAACTCCTTCTGGGCGATGTACTCCTTGAGAATATCATTCTGAAGCGTACCGCGCACCTGCTCAAACGGCACGCCCTGTTTTTCGGCGACGCAGAGATAAAAGGCCAGCGCCATCGAGGCCGACGAATTGATCGTCATCGAAGTTGACACCTGCGACAGGTCGATACCGTCGAACAGAATCTCCATGTCGGCAAGTGAATCGACCGCGACGCCGCACTTGCCGACCTCGCCCAGCGAGCGAATATGATCGGAGTCATACCCCATCAGCGTCGGCAGGTCGAAGGCAGTAGACAAACCGGTGCCGCCGCTCTTCAGGATGTACTTAAACCGTTCGTTGGTCTGTTTCGGGGTGCCCATCCCGGCGAACTGTCGCATGGTCCACAGCCGCGTGCGATACATCGTATGGTGCACGCCGCGTGTGTACGGATACTCGCCGGGCAGTCCGATATTGTCCAAATAGTACTGGTCGTTATCGGCTCCCTTCACCTTGTCGGGTGTGTACAGTTCGTCGATATCGACACTTGAAACGGTGAAGAAGCGCGGTTTGGATTTCTTTTGGCGCGTCTTCTCAGCAGTCTCATTCCATTTGGCCAGGCGCGCTTTCAGTTTCTCAAGCAGGTTCTTAGAATACACAGTTATTTCTCCGCAATTGGCATAACTGTGAAAGATATGCTAAGCTCTCTGCAAAATCAAGCCGAGGGTTTATTTTTGTCCCAGGCGGCGAGCCGAGGCGGACGTCAGAAGGCAAACGCCACCCCTGCCGAAGCAGGAGTGGCGCTAATAGTCGTAATAGTCTCAGACAGAAAGCAGATCAACACTCGGGCGGCGGTCCGTTATTGAACATGTAATCGACCAGAAACACCAGATCGGCAATCGTGATCTCATCGTCTCCATCGAAATCAGCCGACTGTATGAATATCGGGGGGGGACCCTCGGTGAACATGTAATCGACAAGGTAGACGAGATCGGCGATATCAGCTATTTCGCCGTCGTCGTCGAGGTCACCACAGGTGTAGGCCGGGCTGATCTCGACTGTCAGCGGCTGCTGAGAGGAGGCGCCACAACCGTCGGAGGCATTGGCTGTGAAGCCGACCGTTATCTCCGCCGGCGGCGTTCCGGAGAGAATGCCGTCACTCGACAGAGTCAGGCCGGAACCGTCAAGATCGCTATTCAGATCGCTCCAGCTAATAGCACCCGTGCCTCCGGTGCAACTCAGTTGCTGACTGTAAGGTTCGCCCACAACACCCAGCAGCAATGATTCGGTAGTGATCACCAGTTCGTCGTTGATAGTGAAATCAAACGGTTGCTCATCCTGTGATCCCACTTGGTCGGAGGCCTCAGCAATGAATTCGACCGGTCCGGAGGAAGTCGGGGTGCCGGAGAGCAGGCCCTCAGACGACAGGGTCAGACCTCTGCCCAATAATCCACCGTTCTTGTCTTCCCAGGTCAGGTCACCGGTACCACCAGTGGCTGTCAACTGCTGTGAATACGGGCAGTTCATGGTCCAGTCGGGCAGGCCGGCGGAGGTGATCGCCACAGCCGGATTGATGGTGAAGCTCAGCAGTTGCTCATCCTGCTTCTCCATTTTGTCGACAACGTGGGCGGTAAACGATATCGGCCCAGCCGTCGTTGGTATGCCACTGAGCAGTCCCAAGCCCGATAACGTCAGTCCGGTGCCGACCAGATCACCATTCTTATCCGTCCAGAACAGAGCACTGCTGCCACCTTCAGCCATCAACTGTTGTGAGTAGGCGACACTTTCTGTCCAGTCCGGCAGGGTCTCGGTGATAATATGCGGTCGGTTCTCATCGCACTCCATTCCGATAACTTCGACACCATCGATATTCCAGCCGCAGTACCGCCATCCTGAGTCGGTAGTGCCCATAGTCCAGCGCAGGTAAACGATTGGTTCGTTGTCGGCATACTCAGAGATGTCGAACTCCATCTCTACCCAGGCGCCGTCGGTGATGGTACCGCTGTTTTCCCAGATGGTCACCCAATTGGCGCCATCGGTGCTGATCCTGATGTAGGCATGGTCGTAGGTCGGCTGCTCGACACCCAGCCAGCGCTGGAATTTCAGCTTTATCGAGGTCAGGCCGCTGCAGTTGATGGGCGGACTGGTCAGGTGGTATTGCGGCATGCTGTTTTCATAGTCGCCGTTCAGATTGTACCCGAAGACGTTGGGTCCGACGCAGCCGGAGCTTGGGTCGGGACCGCCATACTCACCGCCGTTACCGGTCGGCACGCCTCGCGCCCACAAACCGCCTGAAATCAACCAGCCCTTGTCGATTTCAAAGTCGTCCTGGAAAACGGTGATAATGCCGGTGGCTGCCATCACTGTGTTCGGATTGGCCGGGCTGGGATTGTAGAAAGTCCCGTTGGCGACTTCCTCAGCGCTGACATAGAAGCTCAACACCTCGCCGCAGTCGATCGGCGGCAGGGTGGCTTCGTAGTGGTTATCGAATAGTTCGGTCATCGACACCGTGTTGAACATGCTGCCGTTGATAGAGTAGTGCAACTCGCCGGTGCCGGGCACCGGGACGCCGTCACCGACTCCGTAGACAATAACCTCAAACGTGGCCGACTCGCCCGGCTGAACCGTTTCCGGCACGCCGTTGGGATAGTCGAAGGCAACTGCGGTCACGCCGCTGATGGGGACAGTCGGATCGCCAAACAGGTTCAACTCATAGTAGCACCACCGCATGCAACCGTCGCTGATGCGATACAGGTTATCTTCCTTGGAATCGTGGTTGGCCTTCCCAATTTCCGGTTTGCCTTCGGCCGTATTGAACACAGCATCAAAGAACTCGCGGTTGAAACGCTGCGAGGGTCCGTCGGTGCTGGAGTACTCGCCGAAACCATACCGAGCATTCATGATCACCGCAAAAGCGCCGTGGTCCATCTTGATGTTGGTTTCTTCCGCCCAGCAGTCCAGACCGTCGAGATGGCCGGCCAGACATGTCTGGGAATAGATGAAGCAGAGGTCGGTGTTGGTCCATGCGCTGTGCACCTGAGTGTTGGTGAACTTCATGGCATACTGCTCGGAGCCGTGACCGAGGTGGTTCAGGATGTGCACACCGTTGTTAACACGAGTAGACAACTCCGAACTCGGCCAGTCGTTGCCGGACCAGTCGCGGTCGTACAGACGGTCGACACTGTATTGATCGGAAGGGATCCCCACCGTGGTGTAACCATGCGTGTCGGCGCCGTCGATCAGTTCATCCAGG
>JAUXBJ010000217.1 GCA_030619425.1 bacterium | reverse complement strand
GCGGCTGTTTCAATCGCTTCATCGGTGGCGCTGTCAGCACCGAAGCGGATATTGTCACCGATACTTGCCGAAAAAAGGAACGGCTCCTGGGTGGCGAAACTTATCTGCCGACGCAGCGCCGAGAGTTCCCAGTCGTTGATGTCGACGCCGTCGATAAACAACTGACCGCGCGGGACCGGATACATTCGGCCCAGCAACGACACCAGCGTTGTCTTTCCCGATCCGGTGCGCCCCACCAGGCCGATTGTCCGGCCCGGTTCGATAGTGAAATTGATCCCCTTGAGTACTTCGGCGCCGTTGTAACTGAAGCAAAGATTCGAAAACTCGATCCGCCCGCGCATTTCACCGGCGTGCAGTTTGCCGGTCTCATCGCGAACGGCGGATTTAGTTTCGAGGATGCGGTTGATGCGTTCCAGCGATGCTTTGCCGCGTTGATAGAGCGAGACGACCCAACCTAAAGCCACGGCCGGCCAGATAAGCATCGACAGGTAGGCAAAAAACGCCACCAGCGTGCCCAGGGGAACAGCCCCGCTCATGACCTCAAGGCCACCGAAGTAAAGGGCGATCAGGGTCAGCAGGGAGGCCAGCGTCATCAGAAGCGGAACCATCATGGCGTACAGCCGAGCCAAATCCATGTTGAGTCCGAGGTACTTTTGCGAAAGGGATCTGAAGTGCTCGACCTCGTTATCTTCCTGGCGAAATGATTTGATCACTCGTACGCCGGCGATATTCTCCTGCGCGGCTGCCGTCAACACCGAAAAATGTTCCTGTATCTTCATGGCGCGACGGTGCACCATGTTTCCCACTCGGTTGGCGACCAGCGGAAAGAGCAGCATCGGCCCCAGAGCATAGAGGGTAAGTCGCGGAGAAAGATACAGCATGAAGGCCAGCGCCACGACAAAAGTGACCAGCGTGCTGCTCAAATGCATGATGCCGGGACCAACCATCATACGGATAGCTTCGAGATCGTTGGTCAGCTTGGCCATGAGGTCGCCGGTGCGGGTGCGGTCATAAAAGGACGGGGACAGCGTCAGCAGGTGTCTGAAGATCTCGCCGCGCAGGTCGCACTCGACCCGGCGCGACATCCAGATGACGGTGCGCCGCGTCAGAAACCGAAAGAGACCGGACAGGATGGCCAGTCCAACCATCGCGAGCACCCAGTGCAGACGTTCGCTGTCGGTCCCCTTGTTCTCCAGGAGGTCGAAAATGATTTTGGTGATATAGGGCAGAACCAGGATCAGCAGGTTGCTGCAAACGATACAAACGCCGCCGGCGATCAGATAGCCCCGGTAACGCCTCAGGTACTTGGTGATGGTGTAAAACGGGCCGGGAGAGTGGGGTTGTTTGTCTGCGTTCACAAGCTACTGTCCATACTAAGCGAGTCTGCCTCTCTCTTCAAGAATCATTATAACACAAAAGCTGTTCAGTAGTTCAGGATATTGGCCAAAAGGTGTATCGCCTGCAGGTTCAACTGTGAGACCATTTCGAACAACGGCAAACCGCAGTAAATGAACTGCCCCTCACCGAGCCGTGACACCGACAAAAGCACCGCTCCGCTCGGAGTAGTCAGCACTTTTTCCGATGGCGCGACCACGGCCGCCGCCACTTCGCGTCTGTGACCGAAGCCCCGGATCAGACCGTCGATCAAAATCTTGTGCGGCTTACTGAGAATCCGGGCCTCCGGAATAGGAACAGTAATGTCCGACCCGCTTATTAGCTCCAGAGACGGCACTAACATAAACGGCAGAACGTCCCTGGGCCAGCGATAGTCCTGACCGAAGACCACCAGCGAACCGCCCTGACGAACGTAGTCCTCCAGTCGGTCACGAGCGTCCGGCAACTCGCGGTAAGTCTGCGCAGCGCCCGAGCCGATCAGGATTACTTTGTAGGCGGACAAGTTAGCCGTCATCAGGCCGCGCCGTGTCAGCGGCCGAATAGCGGCGTTGGTCATGCCGAGGCAATCCTCGAGCCATCCGGTGGAATCGGGCAGGAAGGCAACAGTGCGAGATTCTTTAATGCCGCAGGAGGCAATACGCATCTGTCCGGTGTCGGCGGCAACCACCTGACCGTCGATCACCAGCGAGACAGTTGGAAAGTGGATGCCCTGCTCAAGAAGATTGGAGACACTGAACGGGATGCGCACCGTGCGACGAATGGCGCCTTCGTCCAGCGAGAGGTCCGTGTGATAGGCGCCGGCGAACACGCCGCGAGGAGCAGCCAGCTTTATATGCACGTCGCCGGTTAAGTCGGGCGGTTTGGTTATGACAACATTCCAGGCCATGGAGGCTACGATTCGGTCGACATCAAGCTGTGCCACCGGCGGCACGACAAAATAGTCGGGATCGAACTGCACTTTGAGATTCGGCATCTCCCTCAACGGCAGACTATGCGAAAGTCTGAGCGGCGTACGAGCATAATGAACGACGGTCGTGAACGTCAGCGAGTCCGGCTGGTTGCTCTCGAACTGGGTGGGATCGATGTCGACCAGGTACTGCCTGACGTACGATTGATGCGGTGTGATCGTGCGCGGCACGCTGTCGAGCAAGACCGGTTCGGCCTCACCCGGAGGATGGATCTCAATCGCCGCCAACACGACGTCGCTGGGACCGTCGACCGAAACAGCCATCACCACTTTGGCGATGGGACCGCGAGGGGAATCACGCAGACTGATTCGTCCCTCCCAACTCAGACCGACCGCGTCCAGGGCAGCGCGTTCGGCCCGATACAGAGTCCGCCTCAGATAGGCGCCGAGCCCGTCGGCGGTGGAATGTTCGGCCGCCGCAATGAGGTCTTGCACCGCTCGGTAACCACTTACAAGCAAATCAACGCGGTCCGCACCGTCGGTCGCTCCGGCAGCAGCAAAATTATGGAGAAACTGACCTGCCTGTTTCAACAGGGTGCTCTTGCGAGGACCCTCGGACTCGAGACTATCGATAATGCTTTCCAGACGGTTGGTCTTGATACCTCCCAGGAAATCGCTCTTTGCTTCTGAGCTGCTCAATCGGGACGACACCAGACGGTAGTGCGATAGTATCCCCACGCCGATCTCATCGGTGTAGTAGCTGCCAACCAAGCGAGGTATCTCTCGATCCATCCGTTCCCGGTAGCGTCGGGCCACCTCTCGAACGTTGAGGACCACGTTTTTTGATCGACCGAGTTTGTCTGTTTCACCGTCGGAGTGTTCGAGAATTCTGATGATGTTGAACAGAAGTGAGTCAGACGAAGGAAGGTCAATCAGATACTGTCTGAAATCACGAACCGCCTCGTTATCTCCCGCAGGACCGAGGATGACCAGATCGGGACGACGTTGGCTGAACAGATCGGCCGTCACCAGATCCATGGCTGTGCTGTCGTCGGGAATGTAATAGTGGTGCACATAGAATTCACGCTCCGTCTGCGACGTCGTCGAAGCATGAAACTGGGTATGTCGCTCCAGCGTCACCAGATCGATACGGCAGGCAAACTCGCCGTTAAGATAGTACAGGGTCGGCCAGTCGATCGTTCTTTCGTTGTCGAATAGATACAGAACCCGAACGTCGCTCAGGGCATAGTCGACCAGGCCGGCGCCCATGCCTACCGACGGCAGAATCACCAACAGCCACAGTACTGATGACACGAGACGAACGGCCCGGCGGCGCCTGATTGAATTGTTGCAACTATAGAGCATCTAATCGAATATATCGGCAGGATTGCAAGAGTGTCAAATATGAAATAATCATCAAAGAGGACCGACGCCGAGCGAGGCGATCTGAAGATCACGTGGGCACAGGTGCAGAGACTTGGCGGATACGATCGTGTGGGCGGCAGACCTCCCGGTTTGCCCCACTATAGTACGTCAACCGGCAGACCGGTACGCCACCTGGAGCGCCGGCGTCGGGTGGGTTTTTCATTGTGAAGCCCGCCTGTCGCTACGCTTTAGGTGGGCTACTGAGTTTTTCCTCGATAACGCCGAAATAACCAGAAAAAAAGCCGCCCGAAGGCGGCCATTTTATCAGATTACTTGTTTTTCTCGGAGTTTGTCGAAAAGCTTGCCCGCAATTTCCTCGGGTGTCTCGCCCTCAATCATCTCGCCGGACGGGCGCGGAGGAGGAGGCGACACTTTGACCGTCTTCGTCAGCGAGGCTGCTCCAACAGAGGCGCCGTCGATATCCAAATCGGCGGCTGTCCAGGTAGTAATAGTCTTTTTCTTGGCCCCCATCTTCCCCTTCAGAGAGGGTAATCTGGGTTCGTTGATTTCTTTTAGCACCGAGACCACCGCCGGCAGTTTCAGTTCCACCAGGTCGTAGCCTTCCTCGGTAGTGCGCTGCACAGTGGCCTGACCATTTTCGAGCGCTTCAAACTTGCGCACGAACATCGCCTGCGGCAAATCGAGCCTGGCCGCCACCACCGTCGGTACCTGGGCGGCGTCGGAGTCAATTGCCTGCTTGCCGGCCAGGATGAGATCATACTCACCCAGCTTTTTGAGACCGGCCGCGAGGATACATCCGACCGCCTGCGGATCGGAACCGACAAAGGCGTCATCGGAAAGCAAATAGGCATCATCGACACCGAGCGCCAGACAAGCGCGCAAAGCAGACTCCACACGGTCGGATCCGACCGACATGACACTGACTTTGCCGTCACTTTTCTCCTTGATGCGCAGGGCCTCTTCCACGGCGTACTCGTCCATCGGATTCACCGTACCCGGCCCCTGCGGCAGGACCACCTCGTTCGCGGCTTCATCAACCTTTATGAGCGCTATCTCGGGCACCTGTTTTACTAAGACTACTATGTTCATTTGAACTCCTAT
>JAUXBJ010000370.1 GCA_030619425.1 bacterium | reverse complement strand
GGAGGACTCTTTCTGAGAATCATAGAAGGTTATTTCCAGAACGGCAAATCCGACGATACGACCGCGCTTCGATTTGAAGCTCCGCCCACCTTTGTCGACCAGCGCGAGCTTGCCGAAGCGGTGACTGAAAAAGATTACCGTGCGTGAGGACTCGGACCAGTTGAAGGCCTTCAGGACGACAGCTTCGGTTTTCTCAAGTGACATAGCATCTACCGGCCGCGGTAGAGATAGATAGTCTCGTCGGGGCGGGCCATGTGAAAACGGGTGCGGGCAATATGTTCGAGATAGATGCGGTCGGACTCGAGCATCTTCCGGATGCGGTCATTGTCCATCAGATTGACCAGCAACCGCTGATTGGTTTCGATCAAGGCGCTTTTTTGCAGTTCCAGCCGGACGATGCGCGGGATGCTGTAGGTGCCGACCATGAGCGAGTAGAAAAACAGAATCCCCACGCCCCAAAAAGCGTAGCGTACGACCTTGCGCCTGAGGCGAGCATCGGCGGTGGAGAGTTTTTTGACGAAACTCTCCGTCAGCGACGGCAGTCGTGACCTGGTTTTCCTCACACGCCTCGGCATGGGAAGAAGGAAAGGGGTGTAGAATGAGGAGGCAAGGTTAAAAGTGCGAGATGGTTGAATCCGGGCGGCATGCCGATATCCGGCTTGTGATCGCCAACCCCCTGTTCAGAAACTGCACACGAGCACTCCCCTACACCGCCCGTAAACTTCCCGTTATACCAGCCGATATATTGAAAGATAGCGGTAAAATCGCGTAAGGATCACCTGTGCCCAAGATTGATGACCTGTTGAAAATAGTCAAAGAAGCCAGCGCTTCCGATCTGCATCTCGGCGCCGGCAGTGTGCCGATGATTCGTCAAAACGGCGTGCCGGCCAAACCTCAGGCCGAATTGGTGGAGGCTTGATGAACGACAGCTCGCAACGCATTCGCCTCGATGAAATCCTCGTGCGCGAGGGACTGATCTCCGAAGAACAGATCAAGGAAGCGCTAACCCGTCAAAAAGCGCACGGCGGTAAGCTCGGCTCGCAACTGTTGTATCATCGCGCCATCGATGAAGCCGGTTTGGTGCACGCACTGGCTATTCAGTTCAACTGCGAGGGTGTGGTGCTGTCCGGCCTGGAGATTCCGGAAATAGTAACCAAGCTTATCCCCTCCAAGGTGGCCATTGCTCGCAAGATCATGCCGTTCGACTACGATCCGGAGTGTAACCTGCTCAAGGTGGCCTGCGAGACACCCACCGATCAGAGCTTGATCAACGAACTGAACTTCGTCGCGCGCGGCAAGGAGATCAAGCTGTACGTAGCCGCCGAACTGGCTCTCAACACCGCCATCAACCAGTATTACATGGACCAGAAGGTCAATCTGGAAGATCGGCTGTTTCTGGATATCCCTGATGACGCCACCGAATTGACCGACGAATCAGCGACCTCGCCGGATGATCAGACGGAGCTATCGTCGCCGGCCCAACCGACAGTGCTGCTGGTGACCGATGAAGAATACTCCGGACCTCTGATGGCATCCCTGCTGGAGCGGGATGGTTTCCAGGTGTGCACAACCGACTCGGCGGATGAAGCAATCGACATTATCGCCGATCGTGTTTTCAACTCGGTGCTTATCAAAGACACCGTGCCCGGCGATTACATCGATCTGATCGACCGCCTGCGCAAGAGTTCGCCCCGAACATCCATTCGCTATTACGAGACGTCGTCATCGCTGATCCTGGACCAGGGAGCGTTGATTTCCGAAGGCGATTTGTTGTCCAAAAACATGGAACTGTTCACCTCGCTGCTGGCGCTCAAGAGCGGTCAGCCGGATAATCATAGCGGCGCCGTGGGGTCCTACGTCGACAAGCTCTGCCGCCAGATGCAACTACCGGATAAGGAGCGACTGATCATCGTCAACGCCGCCTACCTTCACGACCTGTCGCGTCATTACTACCAACCGGAAGAAGGAACGGACCAGCGTTCCTGGATCGGTCTGACGGCCAGGTTGCTGTCATCTTTGCAGTATCCACCGGTGGTGGTGGAGATGCTGCGCTCGATGTACAAAGACCTGAAAGGCAAATACACCAAGCGACTGCCGGTCGAGATCATGGGCGGCAACATCCTGACGATTGTCGACCTCTACTGTGAAACAGTGGACCCTAACGAGAAGCTGCCGCTGGACAAGTTCGACGCCATCAAGAAAAAGTGTCGCGACCTGGCCGGCCGCCTGTTTCTCCCGGAAGTTGTGGAGGCCTTCGTGGCTATGATCCAAAACGAAGTACTGCATGCCCAGACGACCGAGAAGCACGGACAGGTGATGTTGTTTACGGACAATCCCAGCATTTTGTATCCGATCGAGCGGCGCCTGCAGAACGAGGGGTTCCGCACCGTTTCGCAATTGTCCAGACAGTCCTTTGTGGAACTATGTAAACGCAGCGAACCGGATATGATGGTGCTGATCCTGAAAGGTGACAGCAGCGTGGTCGGGTCGTTTGTGAACGATCTCGAAAACGAAGGCGTCGACCTGACCAGGGTGCCTGTCTTTCTGATGGTGGAGAGCGCCCACGCCTCGGAGATGACGGCGCTTCTGGATCGCGGTTTGGAGGATATCATACCGATCGACGTCAATCTCGATATGCTCGTATCCAAACTGCGCAAGGTCCAGACCAGAGCACAGCTTCTGGACAGCCAGTTGATGTCGGTCACGCAGCCGACGGCCGGCAGTCATGGACGATTAGCCGATATGAACGTGGTCGATCTGTTGCAGGCGCTGGGACCCAGCCGTCGCACGGTGAAGATAACAATTACCGCCAGCTCCGAGGACAAGAGGTTGTTCATGTACCTCGATCAGGGCGCCGTAACTTATGCCGAACTCGACGAACTGTCCGGTGCGCCGGCGGTGCACGAGGCCATCACCTGGTCGGAAGGATCGTGGTCGGTCGAGCCGGTCTCGCCGGACGAACTTCCGGAACCGAACAACCACATTCCCAACGATGCTATTCTGATGGAAGGCTGCCGCCTGATGGACGAACGGGTCCGACAAGGACAGTTGCTGTAGGTCAGAGACCTATCTCCTTCGACTGAACTTTAGATAATCAAAACCAGAGCGCCTTCCCGT
>JAUXBJ010000083.1 GCA_030619425.1 bacterium | reverse complement strand
AGATGTCACGTTCCTGGAATGTCAAAGGCAGTTTCAATCACATGGCCTTGCTCGGCGGTAAATCGTCAGGCGGTGAACGCCGCTTCAGCGGGCGGCGCCAGAATGTACGAGCGGGCGGTGAAAAGAAAGAGGATGACGGCCGACCTTTCTACGACCCACCGTTGGCTGTGCTACGCTTTCTGACGGGATGGATAAAACCGCCCAGTTACAGTTATAGCCAGTCATACAAGGCCGCGTTCCCCGGTATGCTTCAGCGGCCTTTCTGGCGGTATCGTTTTGGCTTCGAGCGCACGACCGATGTACCGACCACCGCCCAAAGCCGAGCACCTTCAGCCGGCGAGGGCGTCTCTTACGACGCCTCCAGTGGTTTCAGCTTCCTGGGCGGAATAAGTTGCGATGTGAAATTCAAGCGCGCGATATCACGCGACGTTATAAAGCAGGGCTCGCGACACGAGTCTATTTCCACCTCCTGGCCCGATCTGTCCATTAGAATCAAGAAATTCACGACTTTGCCGCTTCTGAAGCCCATCGTCAACCGAATAATAGATGTCTTTGCACCCCGTACCGGCTATGCGCGGTCAACCAAGGAAACGGTCGATCTGGATGGAGGTTTCTCCACTCAGAAAAGCGTCTCGATCAGGTACAGCCCGCTCCTGGGGATCAGCTTCAAACTGTTCAAAGCTCTCAGTCTCTCCGGTACAGCCAGCAGATCGAAGGATGAGAGCGAGAAGTTCAATCCTTCGGACGGCAGCCCGCAATCCCGCACCAGAAGTTCGCAGCAATCGCTGGTCTTTGACGCCAAATACTCATTCAGTGCTCCGGGAGGCATCGGTATCCCGATCTTCGGGAAACTGAAGTTTCGCTCCAATGTTTCAATCACACTCGGTGTCAAGATGAACGACAGTAAGACGGAAACCTCCAACCGTGGCAAACAGTATGTGGCCTCTGCCGATAAATCCGACTTCTCTTGGAATGCTGTGCTGACCTACTCCTTCAGTCGACAAATCAAGGGCGGCCTGTCCACGCGCTGGCAGGATTCCAACGACAACTACCGCAACCGGCGCAGCCATCTGCGTGAAATCTCAATCTGGACCGAGATCCGCTTCTAACGGCTTTTCCGTTGACATGCCTGACTATTTCAATGAGATTGTTCAAATGTATCGCCTCAACCAACTCTGCCTCGCGGCATTGCTATTTGCCGCCCTGGGACTGTCATGCAGCCAGAATGCATCGGTCCCACCGACCTTCGACGGTCCTCGCGCCTTCAGCTATATCGAGCGACAAGTAGCGTTCGGTCCGCGTGTCCCCGGCAGCGAGGCCTGGACGAATTGCCGGGCCTGGTACACCTCGTTTTTTGACAGTCTCGGTTTGGCGGTCGACTCCCAGGTATTCGACTTTGTTGATCCATATTCTGGCGCGACTTTGCCTCTGGTGAACCTAATGGTATCAGTTGCCGGACGAAGCACCGATCAGCCGGACATTTTGCTGGCGGCCCATTGGGAGTGTCGCCCCCGCTGCGAGTTCGCCAGCGACCCAATGCTGGCCAAACAACCGCTCGACGGCGCCAATGACGGCGCATCGGGTGTCGCGGTTCTCATGGAACTCGCAGTGTTACTGGCCGAGCAGCCACCTCCGGCGAGCGTGCAGTTAGTATTGTTCGATGGAGAGGATTGGGGCGAGCCGGGTGATCTTGAGTATTACATGCTCGGGTCGCGTGAGTTCGCCCGTCGGGGTATTCGCGGCAAATATCGCTTCGCTATCGTGCTGGACATGATCGGTGACAAAGATCAGCAGATATATCGCGAGGGCTACTCCCAGCAGTTTAATCCCTCCCTCAACGACATGGTTTTCGAAGCCGCCGCCAGGCTGGGCCTCACCACCTTTCACGATTCGGTCAAGTACTACGTGCATGACGATCATCTTTCACTCAACAGCGGAGGCCTGCCGGCGATTGACCTGATCGACTTCGATTACCCTCACTGGCACACCGAGAGGGATACCCCCGACAAGTGTTCGCCGGAGGCGCTTGAGAACGTTGGCAGACTAATGATTCACATTATCTACAATCCGTCGCTATGGCCGAAAAACTGATTCTCAAACCGCGTGACTTCCCTGCCGTGGAGGAGTTGCTTCAGCGCTCGTCGCTGGCTGCGACCATCTCAATGGTGCCGCGACCGTATGCGGCGATGGTTGTCAAACGAATCATCGCCGATAACAAAGCCCGTCTGAAAAGCAAGAAGGCTCGGATCACCGAAGCCGATCTTGAACGAGAGATCACGACAACGATTATGGCTTCCAAAAGACGCGAGATGACTCGCGTGATCAACGCCACCGGTGTAGTTGTGCACACCAACCTGGGGCGGGCGCCGCTGTCGCCGAAGTTGTTCGACGAGATCAAACAGGTCGTCACCAGTTACGGCAACGTCGAATACGATCTCAGCGGCGGCAGGCGGGGTGGCCGCGGGGCGGCCTGCGAGGAATATCTTTCGTTGCTGGCCGGTTCGGAGAGCAGCACCGTCGTTAACAACAACGCGGCCGCGCTCTTGCTGATTTTGAATAGTCTGGCCAATCGCAAGGAAGTCCTGATATCCCGTGGCGAGTTGGTGCAGATCGGCGGTGGTTTTCGGATTCCGGACATCATGAAGAAATCGGGGGCGCGCCTTTGTGAAGTCGGCACTACCAACATCACCACGCTGTCCGACTACGTGGATAATCTTTCCCCACGCACCGGGATGATTCTGAAAGTTCACAAGAGCAACTTCATGCAAGCCGGGTTTACTGATGAGGTTGACATTGGACCCTTGGTTGAGTTGGGTCGCCGACATCAGGTCCCGGTCGTCAACGACCTTGGCAGCGGCGTGTTCATCGCCACCAGGAAGATCCTTGGGCAGACCGAACCGACAGTACAGCAATCGGTCAAGAGCGGCGCCGACCTGACCTGTTTCTCCGGTGACAAGATGCTTGGCGGCGTGCAGGCCGGTCTGATTGTCGGCAGCGAAGTCCTGGTCAGGAAGCTGAAGCGCAATCCGCTTTTTCGCACCATGCGATTGGATAAAATCATGTTCGCGTTCCTGGAGCGCCTGCTGTCCACCTATCTCGACGGTGACCAACTTGAGCGCATCAGACTCTGGCAGCTTCTTTCCGTGTCTGAATCGCAGTTGTACGAGCGCGGTCGACGAATCATCGATGAACTCGACCAGCCGGACGGACTGACGGTCAGTGCGACCCAGGCGTACGTCGGGGGCGGCGCGTTGCCGGAAACTCACCTGCCTTCCATCGGCATCGTCTTCGACCGCAAGTATCGCCCGACTGTGATGATGCGCACGTTTCGCGAGATGGACCCACCGGTGATCGGTCGTATCGAGAATGAACAGTTTATTCTCGATCTCAAGGCGGTCGCCGAGAATGAACTGGAGCCGCTGCGCGATGCAATTCGCCGGGCGCTGAAGTGAGGCGAGTTCAACCATGCTGGTAATCGGAACAGCCGGGCATATCGACCACGGCAAATCGGCCATCGTCAAGCGCCTGACCGGAACCGATCCCGACCGCCTGCCCGAGGAGAAATTGCGCGGCATGACCATCGACCTCGGTTTTGCCTTTCGCGGTGACGATGAGAAAGGTACTATCGCGTTCGTGGACGTTCCCGGCCATGAACGATTCGTCAAGAACATGATCGCCGGCGTGGGCGGGATCGACGCTGTCATGTTAGTGATTGCCGCCGATGACGGCTGGATGCCGCAAAGTCAGGAACATTTTCAAATCGTTCGCCTCCTCGGTATCAATCACGGCCTCATTGTCATCAACAAGACTGACTTGGCCGAACAAGACTGGCTGGAGTTGCTGACAGAAGATATTCGCGAGAAGGTGGCCGGAACCTTCCTGGCCGAGGCTCCGATTTTCCGTGTCTCAGCACAGACCGGCGATGGCTTCGAGGAGTTGGAACGCTATCTCGATACCCTTCCCGCCCGGATTTCGGCGCAACGCGATATCGGCAAGGCGCGCTTGTATATCGATCGGTCGTTTGTGCTCACCGGGATCGGTGGCGTGGTGACCGGCACCTTGCGCGGCGGAGCATTGTCGGTCGGGCAGACGGTCTCCGTGTGGCCTTCCGGCGCCTCCGGCAAAGTGCGTTCGTTGCGCGCCAACAATCGCGAAGTTACCAGGGCGGAACCGGGACACCGCACGGCCTTAACCCTGACCGGTGTCGATAAGGAGAATCTGGTGCGCGGCGGCGTCATTACCGACCGACCGGATCAGACATATTTTGAAGATCGTCCGGTGCTGGCGCTGTCGATGGAGTTGTTGCCCGAGGCGCCGGTTTCCCTGAGCGACCGACGACGCATCCTGTTCATCACCGGCACCAGCGAGGTCGAAGGTGAGATCAGGATGTATGATCAAAAAGTTATCAAGCCGTCGCAATCTTCGATCATCTTTTTCCGACCCGACCAGCCGGTCTATGCGTTGACCGGCGATCATTATATCGCCCGGCTGCCCACGCCGATGGTTACCCTTGGCGGCGGACGCGTCCTCGACCACCTGCCTCGCTTTCCCTATCGTCGCGAAGCGCACCGTTACGAGTACCTTAAGACACGGACGTCCGACACCGACCTGGTACTCAGCGAGTTGTCGTGTGCGATACTGATACCATCGAATACGCTTCTGGAACACTCTACGCTGTCGCCGAGCCAGGTATCCTCGGCTGTCAAACAACTGATAAAAGACGGCCTCGTTGATCGATTCAACGACAAGCTGTTTCACAGAGCACATCTCGAGAGCATAGTATCCGCCTTCGAGGAACAGGCTTCGGCTTATCTCAAGAGCAAGCCGCATCTGAAAGGACTGACTCGCGAACAGGTTGCGCAGTTTTCTTCGACGGATGCAGAAGCGGTCACTGATCTGCTGGACTGGTTGATTCACCGCGGCAAGTTAGCAAAGCTGGGCGATCGCTACAACCTGGTCGGGCGCGGTATGAGTCTGAAGGGTGCCATCAAGGTCGCCCACGACGAGATAATCGCGCAACTGAAAGAACAACCGCACACACCGCCACGCCTGGCTTTACTGGCAAAGGGCGGCAAAGAGCATCGCGATGCTATCAAGTTCATCATCGAGTCGGGCGAGGGGTACAAATGCGGCTCAGAGTTCCTGTTTCTCACGCCTGCCTGGGAGGAGATCGTCACATTCATCAGGAAGCAACTCAACGCCACCGGCAAATTGGCCGTGAGTGATCTCAAGGATCGATTCGGCGTCTCGCGCAAATTCGCTCTCCCCATTCTTGAACAAACCGACCGGTTGAGGCTGACCACACGCGACGGCGACGTTCGCATCAAAGGAGATCGTTATGACAGCTAAGAGGCTGATCCACAACGCCCGCATCCTGACCCAGGCCGACGGGTTGGTGGTTGACTCTATAGCGCTGAACAAGGGCCGCATTGAAGCCATCGGACGTAATTTGGAACACGATCCGGATTTTAAGAGCTATCGAAAAATCGACCTCAAAAGGCTGACCGTGACGCCCGGTTTCGTTGATGCGCATACTCATTTCTATTTCATGGCGCTTGCCTACGGTCGGGTCTCGCTAGTTGGATTGGATTCCATGGAGGCATGTCTGGAGACGATCCGCAAGTTCGCCGCCAAGCTCAAGAAGCACGAGTGGGTGGTCGGCGAAGGGTTCGAGTTGGACCGATTCAAGCGGCGCGTTGAACCAAACCGCCTGATGCTCGACAACGTTACGGGTGGTCGTCCGGCTTTTTTCTTCTCAAAGGATCAGCACATGGCATGGGTCAACAGCCGCGCGCTAAAGCTGGCTGGGATTACGCGCAAGACTCGTCAGCCGGTAGGCGGCGAGATCGTTTGTGATGCAGCGGGCGAGCCGACCGGCATTCTCCTCGAAGGAGCAGCCTATCTGCCGGTTCACAATCTGATCGGATCGCCGACGGCGGGCCAGATAGATCGATTCTACCGCCGCGCCCTCAAGATAGCGCACCAGCGCGGCGTGACCGGTGTTCATTCGTTCGACGGACCCTCGGCGTTGGCCTTCTTCACGGAAAAGGCCGAAAAGGGTCGCCTCGGTTTGCGGATCAATCATTACCCCGGAGCGCAAATGCTTCCCAAAATGCATCGAGTGGGAGTGCGCTATGGCGCCGGTGATGAGTTCCTGCGTATTGCGGGTGTCAAGATTTTCGCCGATGGTTCACTGGGCAGTCAAACGGCGCTTTGCTTCAACAAGTATCCGGGTGGCGACAATCGCGGAATCGAGACCACGTCACCCTCGGAGTTGCGGCGCTTGATCAAATCGGCCGCTCGGTTGGGCCTGCCGTGTGCCGTCCATGCCATCGGGGACCGTGCTGTCGCCAATGTGATTGACGCTTTCGAGTCATCACTGCCTCTGAAATCAGGTGGTCGCTATCGTATCGAACATCTGCAAATGATCCGTCGCAAGGACATCCCACGGCTGAAGCGGCATGGGATCGTGGCCTCGATGCAACCCTCACACTGCCCGGCCGACATCGATCTGGTACGGAAGTATTGGGGAGCCAGGGGTCGCAATGCTTACGTTTTCAAGACCCTCATCGACCGAGGAATAAACCTGGCCTTCGGTTCCGATGCGCCCATTGAGCCGTTGGATCCGCTGGCCGGCATGGCGGCCGCCGTCCGGCGGTCACGACCGGGCCGACGTGACCTCTTCTATACGGAGCAACGTATCACGGCGGCTCAGGCCCTGAACCGGTTTACCGTCGGACCGGCCTTCGCAACGGGACAGGAACATTGCCGGGGCTACATCCTACCGGGCTATCCGGCCGATTTGGTGGTGCTCTCCGATGATGTGACGCGGGTTGCAGCCTCGGCTATCGCCCGGATCGAAGTGTTGGCCACGATAGTCGACGGCAGGGTCAAGCACTGTGTCGGTGGACTGAATCTCTGATCGCACCCCTCGCTGCAACTTGTCATGCCGGACTTGATCCGGCATCCAGTGGCGGAAACGAAGACTGGATTCCGGGTCAAAGCCCGGAATGACAGAGGTGGACTGACTGACGGCGGGCAAATGGGTTCGTTTTGTGTATTTTTGTATT
>JAUXBJ010000139.1 GCA_030619425.1 bacterium | reverse complement strand
CATGCCCGGCTTGCGCGGCAATCCGGCGGTCATGATGATAATGTCGGCCCCTTTGAGATCGGAGAACTTGTTGGTGCCTTTGACCATAGCGTTGTAGCCGCGTACCGGACCGGCCTGGGTCAGGTCAAGTCCTTTGCCCTGTGGGATACCCTGGACGATGTCAACCATGACGACATCGGCGAAATTAGCCTCGGCCAGATACATGGCGCAAGTGGCGCCAACATTACCAGCGCCGATAACGGCGATCTTCTTGTTCATCGGTTCCTCCGGAAATAGTTCATACTTCGTTTAAGTCTTCAGTACCATGTTGCCGGCGTCATGAACCACCGCCAGGCGGTGGAGCTCTCGCTGGTCAGAGCGTAAGTATAGGAATTTTTTCACAAAGTCAAGCGGTTCGTAGAACACCCGGCGGACAGTTGCCTCCGGCAGGGTAGAATGGAGTAAAACCTCGATCCTCTGGCTGTGTGCGTTGACGCGCGACAGCTTGTGTGAGCCAAAGAGCCAATTGCCGTCGGCCGGTTCATTGCGAGAGCGATCCCACGATTCGGCCAGCTTCATGAAGTAATCTGAGCCAACCCCTCCCTCACATGCTGAAATCAGGATAATGGCGCCACCGTTGCGAACTGCCTCGTGACAGTTTTCGAGGGCCTTCTGGACCTGGTAGAGATTCTCGTCCAACGGCGGCAGGAGTTCGCATATCACAACATCGTATTGTTCATCGATCTCACGAGTGAAAACCTGCTCAGCCCGTGTTGTTGCCCGCAAGAATGCATTCTCGAGTTGTCCGCAGAATAGAGCAGCAATTTCACCGGTTGCATCCAGCACCGCCTGAAGACCAAACAACTTGCTCTCTTCGACGAACTGCATAAGCGATTGGAGGTGTTCGGCAACCGGGTTGCCTTTCAGCTTCAGTGGAGCGGCGAGCATGGAGTTGGCCAGATTGTGGTTGCGTTCGGTAGTTGCCAGATCAGTCAGACCCGGGAACAGCGACTTGCGGCCCCCGGTGAAACCGGCGAAGTAGTGCGGCTCGATCGAACTGATCAGCAGCAACCGCTGATGCTCTGCGGCGACCTTGTTCAGCCAGACATCACCACCCTTCTCATCGGAACCCAGCCTAACCATGGCGTCGTAGTTGTTCGCGTCGTGGATGGTCAATCGCTCTCTGATGCGCTCGAGAAAAGGACCGAAGATTTTCTGAAGCTGTGCTTCGGTAGGGGCGTCGTGGGTGCCCGTAGCTATGATATATGACGCCTCGTCGAGCAGTCGACGGTCGATGCGCTCCAGCCATTTCAGGATCGTGACCGTAGGTGTTTTACGGTAGGCGTCATTGACCACCACCACTGGCGGTTTCTCGCCCAGAAACTCGCTTCCCCCGGAGTCTTGAAATTCGGTCCTGAACTGCTCAAACGTCAGCGGCTTGTCGACCAGAACCGGTGCGAATTCGTCGACCTCAACGCCATCGGGAATGTCGATGGGGAGCTTTCCGTCGGCGAACGAGAGTTCAATAGTCATCGGTCATGGTCAACAATGCGAGTTAGTAGCCTGTGCCGCCATAGTCTTCAGATCGCGCAGAAGAGCAGGCTTGCCTGTAGCCGAGTCTGAAGACTCGGCTACCACGATGTACTGCCGCTCCAGCGTCACCCTGTACACATCAGCAACCTCACCCTGAGCGGAGTCAGCAACCTCACCCTGAGCGGAGTCGAAGGGTAGCGTACGGTAGCGGTGAAGGTCATGCTTCGACTTCGCTCAGCATGAGGTAAAATCGTTTCGTAGGGTCTTGGACCCGCCGCAGGCGGGGGTGTGACCCTACGATCCTTGTAAGCCAATGTTGCACAGGATGACTACCAACCGTCAGTTCACACACTCGCCCTCGGCGAGCGCAAGAACTGACGGAACAGTGTAAAGTCCCAGCTCCAGGTGTCTCAATCCTCGAAGAAGAATGCGATCTCCTTGGCGGCGTTTTCGTCCGAATCAGACGCGTGCACCGAGTTGCGCTGAAGATCGACAGCGATCTCCTGCCGAATCGTCCCGCAGGCGGCGCTGGCCGGATTAGTAGCTCCGATCAGCGTACGCAGGTCATCGACCGCATTCTCTTTTTCAAGAACCATCGGCACCACCAATCCTGAACTCATGAACTCAACCAAATCATCCAGGAACGGTTTGCCTTCGTGAACGGCATAGAATTGTCGAGCCTGCTCCCCGGCCAGTTTGAGCATCCGCACTTCAACCAGTTTGAAACCGGCCTTCTCCAGACGAGAAACAATGTGGCCGATGAGGTTTCGCTGCGTCGCGTCCGGCTTGATTATGAGCAGGGTCCGACTCATTCGGTTCAATCCTCCGCTCGACGAGACGGGTCCTTCTTGACTTTCATCGCTTCAGCGTATCCGATCTCGACAGCGGTTCGGTTCTTCTCTTCGGTACCGCGGGGGGCGCGTTTGAGGACGGCATCGATCAAGTCCTCTTTGGAAACGATCCCCGTGAACGCGGCGATGGCACCCAGCGCGACTACATTCGCCACCATTACGTGCCCAGCCTCTTCACGGGCTATTTTGGTAAACGGAAGAGCATAATAGGTTTCGGTGGGGACGTTCTTGACCAGCCCGCTATCGACGATCAACACGCCGTCTTTGTGCAAATCGGCGTAGTACCTGTCCATCGATTCCTGGGTCATGCACAGGAGCATATCAAGTTGCATCGCTTTGGGGTAGTAGATCTCGTTGGTTGAGACGACGACATCCGCCTTAGATGCGCCGCCGCGCGCTTCAGGACCGTACGACTGCGTCTGGACGACATTCTTTGAATAGTCGACACCGATCGCCTCGGCCAGAATAACCGAGCCCAAAATCATCCCCTGACCGCCGGACCCGGACAGCCGAATCTCAAACCGATCGTGAGGGACTTCAATCTTATCAAGCAGTTTGTGTTCCATGATTACTTCTCCCCCATGTGGGCGTCGACAACTTTCTGGTATTCATCGCAGAACTCTGTTCTATCGTCCTCGTGCAAGGTCCCGATGAGGAACTTGCCTTCCATCTCTTCCGGGCTCAATTTCTTGGCCTTGGCGGTGGTAACAGAGTTTTCCTTAAACGCGTTAAGCATCGAAACAGCATCGCCGCGACGGTTAAGACGCCCATAGTAGGTATGGCAATTGGAAATCACTTCCACCAGACTGAAGCCGTTGTGATCGAGCGCCTTGGTGATGGCCTTCTCCAGTTGCGGTGTGTGGTAGACGGTACCGCGAGCCACAAACGAGGCTCCCGCCGCCTCTGCCAACTTGCACGGATCGAAATTCTTCTCGACGTTGCCGTAGGGGGTTGTGGTCGAGATGGACCCCGAGGGTGTCGTCGGCGATCCCTGTCCTCCGGTCATGCCGTAGATGTGGTTATTGATCAGGATCGCAGTGATATCGATGTTCCGACGGCAGGCATGAATGAAATGATTGCCGCCGATAGCCAGACAGTCGCCGTCACCGGTGATTACGATCACCTTCATGTGCGGTTTGGCGAACTTGATACCGGTGGCAAAGGCCAGGGCGCGTCCATGGGTAGTGTGGAGGGCGCTGAAGTCGAGGTAGATAGGCATGCGACTGGTGCAGCCGATCCCTGAGACCATCGCCACCTCGTCCTTGGAATAGCCCAGTTTGTCGATGGCGCGAATGAGAGCGCTCATGACAATACCGTTACCACACCCGGCGCACCAAACCGAGGGAAGCTTCTTCCTGGGCCGGAAGTAGTTCAGGACTACATCCGACTTCTGCTTTTCAACACTCTTGGTTTTTTCGACGGTAGCCATTACATAACCTCCTCGAGCTTCTCCAGTATCTGCATCGGAGTCAGGATCTCACCGTCGTATCGTTGCAGAGAATGAATTTCAGTATCGGGTGGCATGACGCGCCTGATCTCATGCACAATCTGTCCCATGTTCAGTTCCGGGACAATTATCTTTTGGCACTTCTGACAGTAGTCGCGCAGTTTGTTGTCCGGGAACGGCCAAACCGTATACAGTTGGACCAAACCCACTTTCACTCCGGCCGAACGAGCCAGCGCCACCGCCAGCAGCACCGCTCGCGAGACCGAGCCGTACGACACGAAAGCAATTTCAGCGTCGTCCATCATCTCGACTCGCAGTTTGGTTATCTCACTGCGGAAGTCCATGATCTTGTTGCGAAGCTTATCCAGCTTGACCTTGATCTCCTTCGGCTCGTTAGTGGTGAAACCCATAGGGTCATGGGTCAAACCGGTGGAGATAGTACGATAGCCTTCGCCGTAGGCAGCCATGGGTGACACCCCGTTGGCTGTTAGCCGGAACGGCTGGAATTCTTCCGGCGGCACGGTCGCCTTGACGCGGTTAATGACCTGATGCTCCCCCGGCTTGGGCAGCGAGATCAACTCACGCTGGTGACCGATTATCTCATCCATCAGGATCACCACCGGTGTTCGGAATCGTTCGGAAAGGTTGAAGGCGCGGATAGTTTCGGTGACGGTATCACCGACGGTAGAGGGAGCGACGACAATCGCAGTGTAATCACCGTGGGGCCCCCAGCGGGCCTGCATAGTGTCGGACTGACTGACCTTGGTCGGCAGTCCGGTCGATGGTCCGCCGCGCTGTACATTGATCACCACGCACGGAGTTTCGGTGATGTAGGCGTAACCGATATTCTCCTGCATCAGGGAGAAACCCGGGCCCGAGGTCGCTGTCATAGCCTTCATGCCGGAGACTGAAGCCCCGACGACGGCGCCGATGGAGGAGATCTCATCCTCCATCTGGATAAAGCGACCGCCGATTTTCGGCAGTTCCCGCGAGCAGCCTTCAGCCACTTCAGTCGAGGGCGTGATAGGATACCCGGCATAGAACCGCATCCCGGCGTAGATAGCGCCTTCCACAGCAGCCAGGTTACCCAACAGAAGAGTCCTCTGTGTATCAACCATGTTTATCTCACCTACCTACTTGTAATTCGAGGTTATGGCAAAATCGGGACAGTGCGTCCAGCAGATTGTGCACTGAGTGCAATCTTCTACCCGCACCTGGACCGGTTTGCCGTCGGAATCCGGCTCGAACACCTGGGTGGGACAAAGGGCGATACAGATGTTACAAGCCTTGCACCAGGTCAAGTTAATCTCCAAAGGCGGCGGACCATTGGAATAATCGTACTTGCTCTTACCTTTTTTCTTAGTGGCGGGCTTGGCCGCTTGTGACTCAGTCATGGATTTTCCTCGACAACTCAGATTGCATACTATTGGAACGCCATCGCCTGGCTATTTCTTTGCTTTTTTCGTTCGCTTGGGAGAAGCAGCTTTCTTAAGGCCGGTTTGCTTCTTCGGTGCGAGCTTCCTGGCTGCGACCTTTTTCACCGTCGCTTTCTTCGCCTTAGGCTTCCTGGTTACTGCTTTCTTCGGTGCAGCTTTCTTTGGCGCCGCTTTCCTGGCGCTTTTCATCAACTCCTTCAGCGCTGCAGGGAGCTCGGTGGGAGAACCTGCGACCGGAACACCGACCTTATTGAGCGCAGCGATCTTGTCGCTGGCTGTGCCGCTGCCGCCGGCGATGATGGCGCCGGCGTGACCCATCCGCTTGCCGGGAGGAGCGGTCTGACCGGCGATGAACGCCACCACCGGCTTGGTCACGTACTTCTTGATATATTTGGCCGCATCTTCTTCATCGGAACCGCCGATCTCGCCGATCATCACGATCGCCTTGGTTGCCGGATCGGCCTGGAACGCTTCCAGACAGTCGATGAAGTTGGTGCCTATCACCTGGTCACCACCGATACCGATACAGGTTGATTGCCCCATGCCCGCTACGGTCAGGGCCCAAATCGCTTCGTAAGTCAGAGTGCCGGAGCGTGAGACGACACCCACGCCGCCCTTCTTGACGATGGTCGACGGCATGATACCGACCTTGGATTGTCCCACGGAAATCAGACCGGGGCAGTTGGGACCGATCAAGCGCGCCCCATTCTCCT
>JAUXBJ010000155.1 GCA_030619425.1 bacterium | reverse complement strand
CATGGCGGAGTGGATGACTGTCACTAGGTCACCAAAGAATCCGCGAAAGTACGATAAAGTACTGCCGGCCAGGGCAATCTCCGGTGTGAGCACGAGAGCGGTTTGGCCACGGTCAAGCACCTTTTGACAAAGGTGACAGTAGACGATTGTTTTCCCGGAGCCGGTCACGCCGTGAAGCAGACTGCACGAGAAGTCCTGCGATAATCGCTCCGTCAGCTGCTTCACCACCTGGTCCTGCTCGTCGTTTAGTCGGATGGCGTCGACATCGGTGCGGGCCTTCACGAAATCCAGTATCGGACCGGCTTCGTCATCGTAAACCGGAACTAAGGCGGCGGTCTTAGCAGCTTGACGGATGAGGTAGTCGGTCCAGTTCGCTTGCTTGAGTTCGGAGCGCGACCGGATACCATCAAACCGTTCCAGCGTAATCCTGCGTCGCCGAAAGAACTCCAGGTACGCTTCGCTGTCAGCCATTCGGTAGCCGGAGATCCGTCGTCTTTCAGCAAGTTGATTGCCAAAGTCTTCCTCAATGGCTGCTTGCTCCAAAAGCCCTGAGAGCAGGCCCCTCTTGCCTCTGATTTTCCGCAAAGCTTCGGCCGAGACCAAACCGCCTGGTTTTACCGGTCGCCCCAGCAGATCACCTAGCTCATCAGTGTTAGTGCGCCATCGGTAGCGTGCGGAGCGGGCACTCTTGAAAACTCCGGGCAGGGCGGCGGCCAGACAGTCAGCCGGGTTGGCCAGGTAGTAGTCGGCAACCCAGGTACAAAACCGAAACAGTTCGCTGTTGAAGTAACTGACTGAATCAAGCGGCCGAATTATCTCCTTGAGACTAAGGCCCGGTTGGGACTGACCGGAACCAAGGTAGAATCCGATCTGTCGGGTACGACCGAATGGCGCTAAGACTCGCTGACCGAGGGTGAGAGGATCGATATTAATCGGGATGCGATAGGTGAAGGTGCGACATAGCGGCCCCGCGACGGCGATCTCGGCTATACTATCGGTTTGGCTCATCCAGGTATTCCCCACACAACAAAGCGGCAGGTGTTCACCTACCGCTCCGGGATTCTTTATTTGCTGCCACCTGCCGCCGGTTGGCTGTCCGGTGTGCTCTACCGGATGCGCCGATAGGCCGCCGGCAGCTTACTTAAGCGCCTTCAGTTTTGCTCTGGCCTCAGCTTCCTTTTTGTTCATGCCCTCGTTCTGATAAAGGTCGGCAAGCTGCTGCCAAACGTCGGCCTCGTCCGGCTGGAACTCAACGGCCTTCTCGTAAGCGGCGATGGCTTCGGTGAACCGTTTGAGGCTGACACTGACATCACCGAGATAGGTCCAGTTATCCGGATCGGTCGGTCGAAGTTCGGCTATCCGGGCGTAACCTTCGGCGGCATCTTCGAACCGCTCCGTCAAGGCGGCAATCAGCGCGAACTGATCGGCAACGAACTCGTCGTCCGGATTTGATTTGAAAGCCCTTTTGTAATACGTGTAGGACGAATCAAATGCCTTGTCCTTGCGAGCCAGCCATTCCTGCTTCAGGGACTCATCCCCTTTGTCCGAGTAGAAATTGGCCGAATCGGAATAGCGCCTGGCCAATTCGTTGTGATAACGGCCAACGCCGCTCAGCACCTTATCGTGATTTGGACTAATCTGAAGAATAGCGCTATAGATCGCCAGTGCGGAGTTATAATAGCCGCAGTTATTGTAACAAATGCTCAGGTTGTACATCCAGGTAGTGTCGGTGGTACTATCCGCCAGATAGTTTTTGAGGTGCGGGATGGCATCACAGTATCGATCCATGTTGATATAGGTGTAGCCGATCGATAACGACATAGAGGCCTTGACGCTGTCCGGTGACTTCTCAAGTCCGATCTCCTGCCACTCAAGCGCCTTATCGTGGTTGCCTGCTTTTTCGTACGCGCTGCCGATACCGATGTAGGTCTGGTGGTTGGTGGGATCGATGGTTATAGCCAGTTCCAGGTTGGCCACGCAGGAGTCCATGTTAGCCTGGAGGTTTGCCTCGAGATAGGAGCGACTGGCCGAATCCTCGGCCAGTTCGATTTCATCGCTAATCTCATTCATGACCGTCAACTGTTCGACACCCGCATTGTAAAACTCGCGCCAGTACTTGACTGTGATCGAGTCGGCGTGCTTGATGTACTTCTTGCAGTTCTTCCGGTACTTCTTCTTAATCTCCTCGTTATCGCAACACTGATGGAGAGAGTCGAAATAGGCAACCATTTTGTCGATATGCGGCTTCTTCTCCATCGGACTGGCCGATTTCTCAATATAGTCGACATTGATCTGCCCCATCCAATGCAGGGCTTCAGCATGAGGGCCGTAATGCATGAAAAGCGAGTCAAGCATGGCGATAGCTTCCGGGTAGCGATCCAGCTCACCCGAAATAATATCGATCTTGGCCGACTTGATATAAGCATCCAACGGCAGCTTTCGCGCCTTCTTACCAGACAGCGCCGAACCAGCCACTAAGGTCGTCAGGACTACGATTACTATTGATCTAACCAACTGTTTCAAAAGAACCTCCTGTCTACACGTCCAATCACTCATCATCGGGCAGAATGTAACTGCTACTGTTCACCTTGTCAACCACTGGAGTGCTCATCTTGTCGTAAAACGGACCACTAAGACCAGTTCTACCGTCTGTCCGGCCCCGAGGGGGACATCAAACTCAACGGTGTTGGCATCCTTGGGCTTATAGGCCAGGCTGGACTCCATTATCTCCCAGAAACCGTAGAACCTCTTTTCGACTTTTACGGTGATATCCGAGTCCTTACGGTTTCGCAGCTCGATCACATACTGTCGATCTTCGACCTTTGTTGAGATGCGCGTCTGACTCATGAGCCGCTCTTCGGCGACCACATCGAAGGCGTTGCCGACCTTGACCTTGACTTCTTCATCACGCGGCGTGTGTTTGATACGGTCCTCACCTAAAAGAATCACCGAGCCGTCGTCATCAGCCTTGAACAGGCGAACGCGTCCCGCCGGCAACGGCATCCCCAATCCGGCCTCTTTTGCATTTACGAACTTCAGCGACACTTCTACGTTGGTGGGATGACGTTCGGGACGGTAAGTGTAAATCTTCTCGACTGTGGTCTGGGAGGGGTCGAACAGCGAAATTTGTTTTATCTCCTTGTCGGCCAGCGTCGCTTTTCGAGGCAGGGTATAGAGATGGTACTCGAAGAATGCCTTCTCCTCAATCCCGGTGCCGCTAGCCGCCTCAGCCATAGCCATCCCTTTGGTCAGCATTCGCGGCGGTGGCGCGGCGCGACTGATATCGCCGGCGATGAGCTTCAGCGTGGCATCGCGATAGGTCTTGCCGGAGACATTGTTGATCGAGGACCAGCCGGAAAGATCGAGCTTGGTTTCATCCGGACTCAAAAGCCCGACATACTCGGCGCTCCAACTCAGACCGCCGGTCTGGTAACCCACGCGACAGTCAAGTTCGCCGTCATAATCCGATTGATATTCCCAGAACAAGGTCGGCCTGGTGATCAGGCCGTCCGGCAACGACGGGAAGTTGACCTCGCTGATATTATCGAGCAGCACGATCTTGATCCGACCGGTCGACTCCATCAATGTCACCGCGCCGCTGCGATAGGCCAGTAGCGTCCCGGCGTAAAGCCGACCTTCTTTGTCGATAAGTTCGATTTCCTTGTCGATGTACTTCCGGTACATTTGCTCCGGGCTGACCAGGTCGAAGGCATAGTTCTGCTCTAAGATGGAAACTTTTTGCCCTGATCCGACCAGTTCGAATCTGACCGAGGCGGCGTCGATCTGCGAAGGGACATCCCGAAAGGCCAGCCGATTGACACCTTTGTCAAACTTCAGTTGGCGAGTTTCACTGATGACGCCGAGGTTGTTGTTGTAGACCGTAACCGCCAGGTCGTCAGCCCACGCCGCCAGCGGCAGCGCCAATAATAGACAGACTGTTTTCAACGTTCTCATAACGGACCTCCAGAGCTTATACCAATGTTTCCACCAATCGCCCCATTCATTGGGTGGCAGCAGCGCATTGGCAAGTTTTAATGCTAATACCTACTAAACAGAAGTTTCTTCCAATTTATTCTTCCGTGAGCACTGTATTGTTGTAACATTATACAGTGATGCAGAAAACCACTCGATTGCTCATTTTGACGCACAACTACCCTCGCTACCCAGGCGACCATGCCGGCGTGTTTATCTCATTGTTGTGCCGACGGTTGGTGGATGAATCGATCCAACCGATAGTTCTGGCGCCACACGATCCCGGCGCGGCCGAGTATGAGGAAAACGCGGGCGTCAAAATCTACCGCTTTCGCTACGGCTCGGATCAAGAGGAAAACCTGGCCTACGGCGGTAATATGCAAACCCTCGTGACAAGTTCTTTGGGTGGCTTGCTGCGCTTTCGACGTTTTGTGAAGAAATTTCGCGTGGCTGCGACAGAGATCATTGAGAAAGAGAAGATCAATGTCATCGCCGGTCACTGGCTGGTCCCGGCCGGGCTCGTGATGAAGCAACTGGCTCGTGACTGCGCGCTTCCGATGATTCTGTCTTCGCATGGGACCGATATCAGACTGGCAATTAAGGTTGGCGGGCTGCCGTATCGGTACTTGCAGTCTTTCTGCCGGAGCTTGAATCGGTGGACATTTGTGTCCAGCTATCTCAGGGATCAGATGCTGACTCTTGACCCCCGATTGGAAGACCGACTGGAAGTACTGCCGTTGCCGCACGATGAGACGATTTTCCACAGCGACACAGATGTTGTGAAAGAGGATGCCCTGGTGGCGGCGGTGACTCGTTTCACCGAGCAGAAACGGGTGGACGTATTGATTGAGGCATTCGCGCTGGTGGTGAAAGAACTCCCCGAGGCGAGACTGGAGCTCTATGGCGAGGGACCATTGCAGCCCGACATCGAACGACTGATCGAGGCACGCGGACTTTCCCTGAGCGTCGGTCCGTCAGGTGCCCCACCCCGCCAGGGCGGGGTGGGATCTGCCCACGAACCAGGAACCCAGGGCAAGCCCTGGGGCACCCCAGAATCCGAGGGTGACGGATCCCCCGATTCCGTGGGCGGTAGACCTCCCGGTCTGCCCCCATCAGTGACCATCCACCGCCCTGTACCGCAGGATGAACTGCGCGAGGTCTACAACCGCGCCTCGGTCGTGGTGCTGAACTCCTATCAGGAGGGCTTCGGATTGGCCTTGTCCGAGGCGATGCTTTGCGGCACGGCCGTGGTCGGTGTGCGTAGCGGCGGCATCACCGACATTATCGAGCACGAACAGACCGGCCTGCTTGCCGAGCCGGACGACCCGCCCGCCCTCGCCTCAGCCCTCATTCGAATACTCAAGGACACCCCCCTACGCACTCGCCTTGCCGCCGCCGGCCATGAGTTCGCTCACGCAACTTACGCCTCCGGCCCCCTGGCAGCACGGTATGCGCAACTCGTGCAGGACGCGGCCGCCTCAGTTTAGTAGGGCGGGTCCGTCTTCGCTGAAAGTCCGCCGAAGGAGGGAACCCGCCATTATCGGCAGGTTTGAAGACAAACCTACCCTACAAGACTGTATTCACGTGGTAGACGGGTGGCCCATCAGCTTGCTGTGGGATCAATTGTACGACCGGGTACATAGGTTACACTTTAGACCGGGCACATGGGTAACACT
>JAUXBJ010000154.1 GCA_030619425.1 bacterium | reverse complement strand
TGCGAACGAGGGCTTTGTTATCGAGTCGGATTCTGTGGATGCCGATCTGCACTCGGTGATAACCTATCGCCACGACTATACCGTGACCACAGAAAAGACACTCATGGTGTATAGTTGTCTGGTCAGCGGCCGGCTTGGTTTTGCGGAGTTCATGGCATCGGTGGATGAGTGTCATCAGTGGTATAGGGACCATCTCAAGCCGCCGAGCTGCTGCATGGGGCCGATCAGAGGCAATGTCGACTATGATCCTGATGATCAGATTAACATCAGCGACCTGGTTTACTTGGTAGACTGGATGTGGGGCATGGGACCGCCGCCGCCGTGCTGGTCTGAAGCTAACGTTGACGGAAGTGGTCCGGTTGGAGGTGATGAGGACGGCATGGCCGATATCGATATTTCCGATCTGGTGGCTCTGGTTGACTACATGTTCACCGGCGGACCGCCGCCCGCGCCGTGTCCGTAGCGGAGCACAATTCTCGGGACGTGAGTAGATAAGGAGAGTAAGAGAAACCCATGCAACCGTTGGGAGGCATGATGTACAAGGACTGTTTGAGACTGCTGGCCGCCTTCACGGTGGTAGCATTAATAGGAACCAATCTCCTCGCCGCCGATGGACCGGCACGTGACGTCGATCTCAGACTTCCGCCGCCTGACCTGTTCGACATCGGGTGGCCGACCTGGACCCACCACGGAGTGCCGTTGGATACGCCCTGGACTTTGTATAACTGGGGGGACACGGATTTGGCGATAACCATTACTCCTGTCCAGGACAACGGGCCGGCCGGGTGGTTGACCATTTCATCGGAGTTGCAGGGAACCGTGGTGATTCCATGCGGCGAGAATAACAGCGTCACTGGTACTATCACGCTAAACACTGGTGGAGTAGTGAATGCACCGGGGACGATCGTCTATCTGCGCGGACGGCTCGATCTGGACCCCGATGGATATGGTTATGGCCCAGACCCTCTTGAAGTGGAATGCTGGGTGGCAGATACTGTTTACCTTCCCGCCTACGATACGATTACTACCGGCTGTCTATCACTGGTTATTCAGAGCGACGGCAACTTCGGCAACCAGGGGGCCGGCCGGGTCAACATGGACTTTTTTGAATACGGTGATTGTGATAGCCTTGCCGGGGCTGCGGATACAATCCCCGGCGACGCGACTGTTTACATCTACGACGGTTCTCCGGTTATTTGCTGGTCCGAGGGTGACTCGGTGGTATGCAACTGGTCGATATTCGGGTGGGGTATGACCAACAGGAGCGGCTTCATACCTATGGGGTACGAGCCACCGGTCGATTCGGGTGACTACAAAGTGTACCAGTCTCAGTTCGTTGCCCATGACACCTCCGTGCTGATAACGAGAAAGTGGATAGTCCCGCAACCGGCGTATGATAGCTGTACGTTCCTCATTCAGGCCACGGAATACCGGTCGGCCGACGGCCAGACGCACTCGGGGTTAACTATCGGTGAGGCGATCGACTGGGACATCCCGGCTGACACCGTTTTCCGCAACCGTTCCGGTTACGATCTTTCCAACCGGTTGATCTGGCAGAACGGGTCGGAGTACAACGACGACGATGATATCGAGTGCCAGGAGAACAGCGATCGTTACGGCGGTATTGCGATGTTGGAGGTTATCGAAATCGAGAGTGACGATACGACCTGCAATGCTGAGTTCTACGGCGCCTATACGGAGGACAACTACGCATGGGTCTATCTCGCCGGTGGTTTTGTACCGGAAGAGCTTGATAGTATGATGACTGCAAACGAGGGCTTTGTTATTGAGTCGGACTCGTTGGATACCGACCTGCACACGGTGATGACATTTCGAAGCAACTACACTCTGACGCCGGACAAAACACTGATAGTCTTCAGTTGCCTCATTTCCGGCCGGTTGGGCTATGCTGAGTTTATCGCGTCGGCCGAAGGGTGTCATCAGTGGTATAGCGACCATCTCAAGCCGCCGACCTGTTGCATGGGCGAGATAAGGGGCAACGTAGACTACGATCCTGCGGACGACATTGACATAGGCGATCTGGTGTACCTGGTGGATTACATGTTCACCGGCGGTCCAGCGCCTCTTTGTTGGTTGGAGGCTGATGTTGATGGCAGTGGCGGTAACTCTAGCGGATCCGAGGATATTGACATCAGCGACCTCGTCATGTTAGTAGATTTCATGTTCACCGGCGGATCGCCGCCGTCGCCTTGTCCAGGCGGCTCCGGCTGCGATGGGCTCTGGCAGTTGCTCTGAACGCCCATACCTTACTGTGGGATGAACAGGGCCGTGAAATCCTGGGAAAAGTGCGCTATAATACAGGGCCACAGGCTCCGAGTACGAAGGTACAACAGTGCGAACATGAACCCATACACGGTTAGCAGTATCAACCCCGGCCAACCCTGATAAGCGTGGCAAATACCGAACGCCAGTGACGACACAATCACCGGCATCACCCATGTTTTGGTTTTACCAAGAATGCGCAATCGCGTCATTAGGTAGCCCCTGAAAGCTATCTCTTCGCAGAAGCCGGCTGTTGCTGATACCACCACCCAAACAATTCTCCCGGCCGTGTCTTGAGGAATCAGCAATGCGATTTCCCCAGGCATAGGCAGCCCCACCTGGGCCAGGAACCAGGCCAGCCCGGCCAGAATCAGATTCGCCGCCAACAGGAAAGAGATGGCCCAGGCGAAGTCGACAGCCCGCAGCGGTTTAAGCCCGACTCCGCGCAGCCCTGTCTGCTCTCGGAAGGTGGCTACAAACAGCACCAGAAAAAGCAGCCATTGCACCATGATCGTCGCCACTAGTGTGAAGAGCAGAACGGTATCGTTAAGCAGCACTGCGAGGTCCTCCGGATCACCGGCGAAGACCACCGAGGAAACGGGGTAGACTACAAGCAACAGGAACAGCGCTACCCAAGTGGCTTTGGAGCGCCGGAAGCTGAGGTTGTCGGACCAGCGCAGGAACCGTGTGAAGGCATTGTCGCTGGGGATTTCAGCGTCGTATACGGGGATTCGCTCGTAGTCGGGAGTGTCCAGATCAACCTCTTATGTTCCGCTTCCTACGGTTATCGACGTTCACCTGAAGTTAGGCACTGGACGGAGGCAAAGCGAGCGAAAAATCCACCCTGACACCGACTAAGCGGCATAATGTGACTCACGTGATACGCCATTGTCGTCATTGTCAGATAGTCATGTGAAACCCATGTGGTAGCCATCACGCCGGGACCTTTGTTTCTTGGACCAGCAGAACCAGGCGACCGACAACCAGGAACGAGAAAGGGGAATGATGCCCAGCAGCCGAATAGTGTACCAGAACTGGATCGTCGAGATCGGTCACGATCCGGACACAAAAGTGGCGCCGGACGGCGGTGATCTGTTCCGCACCGACTTCATATCGCTTGACCACCCGGCGGCGGCAGGTCTGTCCGACGCCGAGGCCACAGCCACTTGCATTGAACGCCGAGAGTTGATCCGTCGGAGTGTTTCCGAGGCTCTGAACAATCTCGACGATGACGAGCGTGAGTTCGTGATCCGGTTTCATTTCATGGGGGAGAGTTATCGTCGGATTGCCGAAAAGTCCGGGCGCAGCATTCACAAACTGGAGGTGCTGCATAAACGCAGCCTCAGGAAACTGAAGAAGCAACTTGCCGGGTTTGTGCATGAGACTTTCGGGCTTGGCCGCGAGGTGATACCTGACTGTCCCATATGTCGATCACCGTTCGCCGCCGAACTCGACGAAATCATACGCAACCGCGACCGAACGGCCACCTGGCGTCCGGTCCTGACGGTGCTTAAGAACAAGTACAACCTGTCCATCAGTTCGCCCCAGCTTCTGATCGGGCATGAGAAGTATCACTGATGCGGCCGACTTTTGTCGGACGCTATCAGAGCTGTTTCAGAGTTTCTGCAAAACGAGGAAAGGAGTTATGATGACTGAAAGTACCAAGGAGACCAGACGCTTAAGAGGTGATCACTGCCTCAATGTTTTCGTGTCGTACGAACTGAAAGAGAAATTGAAAGCCCTGGCCTCGAAGTATGATCGCACGACCTCGGATATGGTTCGCGCGGTGCTGCGTATCGGCATTCCGATGATGGAAGGGCTTTCCGATGCGGAAGAGATCATGGTGCGCGAGTACATTGCGCTCTTTCGAAAGCTGCGCCAGGTCAAGTCACTCAAGGAGATCTAGCGGACCGCCCAAAGAAGTAATAATTCCGTCATTGCGAACCACGCGCTGCGCGTGGTGTGGCAATCTCAATTCGTTGGAAGACCTGTGGTATGAGATTGCCGCGTCGTCCGCCTACGCCGGACTCCTCGCAATGACGATTGCGGCGTTTTTCAACAGCCCCTTGGAAAACTTGGGGAACGACCGGCTGCCGAGAAAAAGCTTGAGGCTGCCGGACGTTCCTGGTATACTCCAGCCGGCTTGAAATAGGGAACTCGGCTATGTTTGTGAAGCAGAGAACGGCGAAAAAAGAGAGCACGTTGACCGGAGCCGGTTTACACACCGGCAACAACTGTACTATGACCTTCAAGCCGGCGCCGCCCGGCACCGGGATTCGGTTTGTCCGCACCGATTTGCCGGACCAACCGTGGGTCCAGGCGGATATAGATCATGTCGTGGATATCTCGCGGGGCACGACTCTCCAGGCGGGTGAGGCAATAGTCCACACGGTGGAACATGTGTTGGCGGCCTTTGCCGGCTTGCAGATCGACAATCTGATAGTCGAACTCGACAGCAACGAGCCGCCGGTTGGTGATGGTTCGGCCCGGCCGTATGTCGACAAGCTGCTCGAGGCCGGTATCGAGGATCAGGATGCCGACAAAGTCTATCTCGAAATCGACACGCCCATGGTGTACAGCGAGCCGGACCGAGGTGTCGATGTGGTGGTGACGCCGTCGGATGAAATGCGCATCACCTTCATGATCGACTACAAGAACCCAGCTCTCGGTACCCAGTATACATCATTGGTTGATCTGGAACAGGAGTTCGTGGAAGAGTTTGCCCCGGCCCGTACTTTCTGCTTTCTCTCTGAAGTGGAACAACTGAGGGAGGCGGGGTTGATCAAGGGGGGCGGTCTTCACAACGCAGTTGTGATCTACGATGGCGATGGGGGCCAGGTCGAAGTGGACCGCATCCGCAAGGCGCTTGATCTCAAAGAAGAGGCATTTGTCGGCAAGACCGGCATTATCAATGACATCCCCTTGCGCTTCCCCAACGAACCGGTTCGGCACAAGGCGCTCGATCTTTTGGGGGACCTGTTTCTGATCGGCGTGCCGTTCAAAGGGCACGTGCTGGCGGCGCGATCGGGGCACAAGGCCAACGTTGCGCTGGCCAAAAAGATGCGTGACCTTTACAAGAAAAAGAAACTGGCCGGCCGATACGCCGGCAAGGGTGGCGAGGTCTTCTTTGATATCAACTCGATTCTGAAGATCATGCCGCACCGCTACCCGTTTCTGTTGATCGACCGCATTCTCGATCTGGAACCGGGCAAGCGAGTGGTGGCGATGAAGAACGTGACTATCAACGAACCGTTCTTTCAGGGGCATTTCCCCGGACATCCGATAATGCCGGGCGTGTTGATTCTTGAGGCGATGGCGCAAGCGGGCGGCGTGTTGTTGTTGCACGAGATCGAAGACCCGGAGACC
>JAUXBJ010000080.1 GCA_030619425.1 bacterium | reverse complement strand
TTTCTTGAATCCTGCCAAACTTGAGTTTCAGGACCCATTCAGAGGGATTAGGATAAGGCAGAGCTCATAATCCAACGATTAGTCGCTGTGGGGTTGGTTGACACCAGTTGTGATGGCCGGTGAGGACGATTTATCGTTCAAATCGTCCCGATTAGGTTGCTGTGGTCGCTGGCAGGGTCCTGGACCACCAAAGCCTTCAGAGTTTGGTCGTAACTGCCGATAAATAGATATATGGACGAAACAATCACCTTTCGTCGGTGAGCCGACTGATTCTGGTTATTGTGAGCCCTTTGGCTTGGTGGGAACTTTAGGTACGTAATAGATGGGATGATGGCACAGGCACAGTCGAAGCGACTCAAAGTTTGGGCGTGGCTGTCAAGATTGCGCCGGATATCATCCATCTGAAAACACGGGCAAACGGGCAGGGGTTGACATCGGTTCGCGGATAGCGATTAAGTTGGCCGGATTTCACGAAAGTGCAGGAATTTGTAATGGGCTCTAATGAGCTTGAGACACAGTTGGAACTTGGACTCAGTCCGGTTCAGAAAGCAATAACGCCTGACCGTTCGCATGGTTCAATGTCCCAACAGGAAGGGCGCCAGAGCGACAAAACAACCAAACATGCGATCCTGATAGTGGACGACGAGAAATCGATCCTCAACGCCCTTAAGAGGTCGCTGTCCGGCGAGAATTACCAGATCATTTCTACAGATAATCCTCAAGAAGCTTTGGAACTGTTAGCCACCAATCAGTTTTCCGTGATTATCAGCGATTATACCATGCCAAGCATGTCTGGAGCGGATCTCCTGGCCATGGTTAAAAAGAAGAAACCGCGTTGCATGCGGATACTGCTGACCGGTGCGACCGAAACCGACTTTGTACCCGAAGAAATAGCTGATAGCATTCTGCACTGTCAGAGGTTCATCACCAAACCGTGGGATGATGACCAATTACGGTTGGCCATCCGAGAGTGTATTGTTCAGTACGAGGATTCCGGCAAGTAGATTTCGTTCTGAAGGAGACCATCGGTACCTCAAGGCGCAGCCTCCATCATGGCCTTCGGATTCCATCGAAAGGCGCCGCATCTTCCTCCCCAATCCAATTGCTAAGCCCGACCATCAGGCACTGCTGAAGATATGGTCGGCGACATCGATTTCCGAGAGGGCATCGGTTAGAATAGCTTCAAGGTCACTGGTTTCCAAATTCAGTTGTTGCCAGGCAGCACAAGAGAAATCGGTAGCATAGCTCGAAGCGCTGAGACCTATGGCCATCGTGTGACACAACAGGTCCGCCATTGACACTGCCCCCACCAGCAACGAATAAGCTTGAGGCGCCTGTTCAGGACAATGGTGTTTCCCTATCATGTGCATAATACTCTCCGGGAAATTCCATTTTTCTGCAAGCATGGCGCCAACTGTCTGGTGATCTTTGCCAAAGAATTCGGCTTCATCCTCGATATCGGTGACGGCCGCTCTTTCATAGTAGAAAGCATTGAATTTCTCAGCATCAGCGCTGGCAAACACAAGTCTCCCTACATCGTGCAAAAGTCCCCCCATCATGGCCTCGTTTTGGGTGTCCTTACTCTGGCCCCGACACAAATGCTTGGTGATAGTGCCGACCCCATAACTGTGCCGCCAGAAGTCATTTATGTCAAGAACCGAATCGCCGGGAGCAAAGGTGTGAAACACCGCAGTCGACAGCGCCAATTGATGTAAGGCGTTGAAACCCAGAATAGCCACTGCCTCTTCGATCGAAGATACTCCCTGGCTAATCCCATAGAAGGGAGAATTCACCAGTTTGAGCACCTTGGCCACAATGGCCGTGTCTTTCTCCAGAATCTGCGCCACTTCATGGCTGCCCACATCATCTCGTTTTGTAAGTGACTGCAACCTGATCACAACGCTCGGCATGGCCGGCAGGTCCTTGAGTTTTTCAGCTATTGAGTTGCAGGTGTCCATCTAATTATTCCTTAGCGTATCGGACGAATCACCCAGCCGCTTGCGAAAGACCTTCTTGGCAATCTCCGCCATCTGCTGAACCTCCTCATGGTGCAACACCATCGAGAGGTATTTCTCAACATGCTTGTCGAATTCTTCCGGCGTCTTCGGTGCAATCGCTTGTCTTTTCTGCATCTTTTCAACCGCCAATCACATCAGTAGTGACCGATGGACCTTTTTCACTCAGTTATCGATGATGTACGCGCCATCCTCAGACAGTCTCTTGTCTGCAATCCCCGGATGTTGGCGCTCGAGGTCACGCAAGGCAGCCTCGCCATCAATGATCCTTTTCTTAAGCTTCTCGTTCTCAAGTAGTACCATGCGATAGGCCAGAGCTTGCTTAACACACACAAGAAGCTCGAAGTCATCCCAGGGTTTGGTAAAGAAGCGGTAGATTTCGCCGTTGTTGATCGCATTCTTGGCCACCTCGATATCATCCGCCCCGGTGACCATGAACCGCACCACAAAAGGATGAGTCTCCCTGACTACCCGCAACAGGTCCGTGCCCGACAGACCAGGCATGTTCTCGTCCGTGATGATTAGATCTACCTTTTCGTTGGTCATGATTTCAATGGCCTCTTTTGCCGAACCGGCCAGCAACAGGTTGTAGCCTTCAGGACGAAACACTCGCGCCATGGCCTTAAGGATATTCGGCGAATCGTCAACCAGGAGCAAAGTAAACTTAGACATGGGCAGACTCTTTCTTTGTGGCCTTTGCCGCCGCTATTACTTGTATCATATCGGGAATGGGATCAACATTTGCGATTTTCCGGATGCGGCTTATCATTCCCTTGGAAAGCTTGGCCCCTTTCGGGACCAGAAACATGCCGTTCTTGGTGTAAACATCGGCGGCTATTGTCATATTTTCGCTGAGGCTATCCGGATTAACCACTTGCTTTTGGGCTATATCTTCGAAGGTGAACTCATTGGCGCCGTCACATTCAATGAACTTCTTTACGAGTTCCGGGTCGAATTTCGTACCAGAGTTTCGCACCAGGTGAGCCGTTGCTTCCCTTAAGGTATCCTTATTGGGGTAACCGTTAGCAAAAGCAAAACGTTCAAAGGAGTCGGCGACACGAATCAATCGAGAACCCAGCGGAATCTGTTGTTCCACCAGTCGATCGGGATAACCTGTTCCATCGTAGTTCTCGTGATGATTTCTTATCAATAAGCCCACCTCTTCAAAACCGCTTATCTGATACACCAGGGTCTGGCCAACCTCGGGATGTTTGGCCAGCAGTTCACGGTCCGATGGCGTGTATTGCTCCGGCGGTTTCGAAACGATTTGGTCGGGAACTGTTATCTTTCCGATGTCGTGCAGGTATGCCGCCACCACGACGTCTTGCGTTTCCGATCCCTGCAAATCAAGGCTTCTGGCCAGACGCTTGATTAGGGCGCCCACTCGCTGAGAATGGCTCCCGACCTCTTTGCAACGCAATTCCAGCATGGTCGAGAAGGTCTTGATGGTTTGCATGAAACTATCGGCGAGTTCCTGATGTCTCTCACGGATTTCCTCTGTCTGCTCCGCCACTCGACTTTCCAGCGACTCATTCAGTTCCTTGAGTTGATCGTTCTGCTTTTGGGTGAGTTGCAACAAGTTGCGGTTTTCAGACTTTAAGGAATATAAGTCCAGTGATTCCTTGACACGACTCAACAGCAGGTTGTTGTCCCAGGGCTTGTTGAAGTAGTAAGCAATTGCCCCATCGTTGATAGCAGCCACGACGGCGTCGATGTCGGCGTAACCGGTTAGAAGAATTCGCACTGCGTCGGGCTGTGATTCGAGCGATTGACGAAAGAACTCCACCCTCGTCATCTTCGGCATACGCTGGTCGGATATAATCAGAGCCACCTCATGCTCAGACAATAGTGTCAGCGCCTCCGGGCCGCTGTTGGCCGAGAGTATTGTAGCGTTAAAGTCCGATAAGGCTCTTCTTAGGGATGCGATGATCCCGTCTTCGTCATCTACCAATAGAATCGTCGGCTTATTCTCACTCATGTTCACTCCACGATTTCCCGGACCAGGCGGTGTCATATGCCGTCGGTCTTAACACCGTTCCTGATTTCTACAGCTTTGCTCTTTCCGGCCTCAGCAGTCGTTGTATAATTCTCATTTTGACCTGCGTCGCCATCCGGCTTAACGTAAGTCGTCAGAAGGTGGCGAACCGACTCTGACAGAACCTCGGAATCCCACGGTTTTATGAAAAGCTTGGCAATCCGGGCGCGCTGAATGGCCATATCAAATGCTTCGAGGTCTGCGTACGCAGTCAGCATTACCCGGATGGTTGCGGGTGCAATCTGTCGGGCTAATGAGAGAAACTGCCAGCCGCTCAGCCCGGGCATCTTTTCATCGGAAATTACCAAGCTTATAGGCCGTTCCCTTAACACCTTCAGCGCCTCGTGAGCATCTGTAAAGGTTATTAACTCGCCGCCGAGCTCACGCAAATCCCTCCGCAGTGCCCTCAGCACCTGCTCGTCATCATCAACCAGCATGATCACATGTCCGCTATTTTCAGACATCTTTCGCTCCGCGTTCCTCGGCTTCAACCGTCGAAAGTTCGGTCGTGAGTCCCGAGCCGGTTTCATCCACCAACAGACAGATCACACCACCCCCATCCGGTAGTGGCCTGGCGATCAGCTTGTAGTCATCTTTGCCGTGAATCGTCCCCGTGTATGTCTTCATCGATGAAACCGTTTCCATGATCTTCCGAAAAACGTCGACCTCGAAAACACGGTCTGCCGGCTGCTGAAGACTAAGCCGACCAGCCCCCAAAAACTGACGCGCCATCTCGTTTGAATAAACGATAGTCGCATCCGGGTCTATCCCCACCGCACCCGCCGGCAAGAGATCCAAAATGCGGTGGGCAATAGCGAGCGCGCGGTTCTTCATTTGTAGATCCTTGGTTCGCTCTTGAACCTTGCTCTCCAGTTCATGTGCGACATCTTCCAGGTCTTTGTTTCGCCTAACCAGTTCCTCATTGAGGTGCCGGTTCTCCTGCACCAGGTTGTATTGCTCGAATGCTCGCATGACTGTCGTCAGGAGATCCTGATCATTCCAGGGTTTGGATATAAACTTGTAAATCTCGCCGTCGTTGATAGCCTCTACGATGGCTATTACATCAGCATAGCCACTGAGAATAATCCTGATAGTGTCGGGGTAAAGCTCTTTCACACGCTTCAAGAACTCGACCCCGTTCATTTCCGGCATTCGGTAGTCGGAGATAACAAGCTGTATTGAAGACTCGTTCTCGAACATCTTCAGTCCCTCATCGCCTGACTCGGCAGTCAGGATGCGATAGTCTGTCTCAAACAGAAGTCGCTTGAGGGATCTCAGTACATTGCTTTCGTCGTCGACAATGAGTAAGGTCTGACGATCGTCACTCATCTTTTATACCCTCGAGTGGGAGCGAAATCGTAAACTCGGTGCCCTGGCCGATTTCGCTCTTTACATCGATCTGTCCACCATGCTTCTTGATGATGTCAAAGGCCAGGCTGAGACCCAGGCCGGTCCCTTTGCCGACATCCTTGGTCGTGAAAAAGGGCTCAAAAAGTTTGCCCATGTTCTCACGTGGGATCCCCGTCCCGTTATCTGCAATTGACACATACATATTACTATCATCGGCCCATGTCTTGATCCTAATCAGTCCCTGGTCATGTGTAATGGCATGGCCGGCGTTCATAAGCAAATTCATGAATACTTGATTCAACTGATTTGCCATGCAGTAAATGTCCGGGATATCGCCGAATTCCTTCTCGACTTTGCACTTGTACTTCAGTTCGTTCCACACAATATTCAGTGTGCTTTGAATGCCGTCATTGAGATTGGCATTCCCCTTTCCAGCCTTATCCACTCGCGAGAAGCTCTTGAGGTCCGCCACGATATCCCGGATACGCCCGGCGCCCTCGATAGACTCCTCGATAGCCTCGCCGAAATCACTTGTAATGTCCTTCATTTCCTCGTTCAGGGTGTCATTACAGAGCAGGCTTTCAATGTGTTTGATTATCCGTCGCAAGTACTTTTGCATGGTGTTGAGATTGGAGTTGATGAAACCGATGGGATTGTTGATTTCGTGAGCCACTCCGGCCGCCAGCGTGCCAATGGCCGCAAGCTTGTCCGATTGAACGAGTTGATCCCGACTTCGGTGGATATCGCTAACATCCTGAACGAGACCAACCACCCCATTCACCAAACCCTGGCTGTTATGCATGGGTACCTTTGTGGTGCAGACCCACATATCGTCACCATTATCGTTCCGGATCTGCTTTTCGTGGTTGTCCGCTCGACTATCTCCATCCATCACAGCCTCGTCGGCTTCGTGGTACTCCTTAGCAACGTCCCTCGGCAGAATACCATAATCAGTCTTGCCGATAATCTCACCGGAGGTCTTCCCGATGGTGTCGCAGAACGCCTTATTGACCGCTACGTATCGATGATCGATATCCTTCAAATAGACCATTGCGGGCACCGTATCCAACATCGCCATATACTGGGAAACCGTCTGCTGAAATTGTTGTTCGGTGCGTTGACGTTCTGTGATGTCCCTGACGATGGCGATTAGAAACTCTTTCCGGTCGAGTTCAGTAAGACTCATTCTGACCTCCACAGGGAAGGTCGTCCCATCTTTGCGTTCGTGCACACTTTCAAGAGTGATTGGGCTGTGGTTTTTCAATTCTTGCACGTACTTAACAAGGCACTCCGGACTAGTGAAATCCGGCGCTATGTCAGAGACACCCATATTCAGTAGCTCTGTTCGAGAACAACCAAGGCATTGCCAGGCGCACTTGTTTGCATCCAAAAACTTCCCAGTCTCGGGATCGATGATATAAATAGCATCGTTAGTTTCGTCCAGCAAGGCTCTGAACAGACGCGGATCGTCAATAGCACTTGTCGCAGTTTCCGAACTCATGCTATGCAATCCTCACTTGTCACCGGCGCCTCATCGGTTGCCGCCATACTTGGCTTTATCGGCAAAGACACGATGAATTCGGCTCCTTGTCCGACTTCACTCCGGACCTCGATTCTTCCGCCGTGGCCCTTAATGATATCATGGCTCACGCTGAGACCCAGCCCGGTACCCTTGCCGACATCTTTGGTGGTAAAGAATGGATCAAATATCTTGCCTATTTGCTCCTCAGAGAT
>JAUXBJ010000248.1 GCA_030619425.1 bacterium | reverse complement strand
GAACCGGGCGAGACATTGATCACGGTTGCGGTCACCCTGATGTAACACAGGCAGTACTGCCAGTCATCGGAGATATTGAACTCGTAGAACCGCAAGGTATCTCCCACCTCGGAGAGCTCTACTGCGATAATGCCGCCACAGTTGAAATAGCCGTTGAGATGTTCCATGTCAAGGGTATCACCGTGGTAGTAGTAATTGACCACAGCCGTGTCGTCTGCGCCGTAGCGTGGCAGGCAGCCGCTGTCCCAGTAGTCAATCACCTCCGGACCATTAGTGGGGATGTCGAACTGCACGATACCGACAGTATCACCCCATATCCCTATCAGAACGAGAGTGTATGAACCCTCAGCCAAGTCGTAGATCACCGACTCAAGATCAAACCAGCAAATGCAATCGCACTCCCATCCAGTGTCGGCCTCGAAGCCGGTGATCACGTTACCTGAGAGATTATAGTCAACATAGTATTCCAGGCAACACTGATAGTAGGCGTCATCATGGTACACGTGAACGTCGTTGCCGATCACTTCAACCCTCAGTGTTCCACGATCGCCGGTTGACAATGCCGTGGACGTTTCCTTCTGAGCGCCACCAAGCGTGGTGTCTCGGCAAGCCGCATCTATCTCAGAATGGTCCGTGACCACATCGAACGGGCACACCGGTGGCGGACAGCCTCCAAACATGTAATCGATAAAAAAGACCAGGTCGGCGATATCGATCTGGCTGTCAAAGTAGAAATCCGCGGTCGGCGGATAAGGTAGCGGTGGTCCGCCGGTGAACATGTAATCGACCAGGTAGACCAGGTCGGAAATATCCACATTGCCGCTCATGTCCATGTCGCCACAGGTAGCTGCCATGCCGCTGCCGGCAAATGCCACCAAAGCAACCGTCAACATTAGTACCGTTATCCTTTTCATGATTTTTCCCTCTAATCTATACGGCTCCTATCCATCTATCTTTGTCCTCAACTCGTCTCCATCAATGGAGAGTGATAACCTGCCGATCCAGCAGGAACTCCTCCAGCCAGGGATAATCCTGATTGTAAATTTCGGCAATGTAGGTGCCTGGAGGAATGCCTGCCACGATGACAGTCATATCGTAATAGCACATACACGGTACGGGGACCATGTCGTTCAGGTTATTCTCGTGAAAACGCAGGGTGTCACCGACCCACTCGAACTCCACCGCCAGTATGGCGCCACAGTTGAAGTATCCGTTGGGGTGGTGCAGAGTCAATACACCGGCGGACCACGAGTAGTTGACAATCGGGTCGCCCTCTTCCGGCCAGTCCTTCATCCGGCAGTCACCGATAGTGACATAGATAATACCGGTTTCAATCACGGCAGTGTCAACGCCCACCAGGTCGCCTTCGATTCCAAACAGGGTCACTATGTATTCCCCCGGCGCCAGATTGTGGATGACAGACTCAAGATCAAAAAAGCAATAGCAGTCACAAAACTCGCTGGTGTCGGTCTCAAAACCGAAAATCTGATTCCCGAACTGGTAGTATTCCACATAGTAGCCGAGGCAGCACTGGTAGTATGCCCCCGGGTGGTATACGTGAATCTCGTTACCGACGGCTTCGATGTACATGCCGCGCTCTGACGGCGGTGAGCCGTTCCCGCCTTCCTCCGGCAAGCACCCGCCGCTGTTGTCGGTGTGATTGTCGATTACCTCGAATGGGCACAGTGGAGTGCATCCGCCGGGCAGGACGAACCAGCAATCGACCCAGCATACCAAGTCACTGATGTCGATTTGACCGTCGCCGTCACAGTCGGCGGTGGGTGGGAAGGGCAGAGGCGGGCCGCCGGAGAACATGAAATCGACCAGGTATACCAAGTCGGCGATATCGATACTGCCGCTGAAATCCATATCACCGCATACCGGTTCACTGCTCATACTACTGACCGCCGCCAGCAGCAGAAATGCTGTAAGCACAGATAGTTTTCGCATCACTTGAGTCCTATATTAGTGTGCTCGAGAAACGTGCTATGATATATAAAAAGTATACACAACATGCCACATTTGGTCAAGTAAAAAGTTGCCGCGGCTGGGCGAAATCAAACAGCCTTCAATGCTTGAGTTTTGTGGTCGGCGTACGTCCCCGTGCGCCGACTACGTATCCGGGTGTACGTGGTAGACGAGGACGTCCACCCCGCACTAACAGCTTTCAGAGCTTGAGTTCCCGGCAGGCTAAGATATCAGAAAAAGGGCCGCTCTTGCTTGTGAAGAACGGCCCATGAGGCTTGTGTCTCTGTCAGGCGTCTACCACGGCCAGGTGCACGAAGGAGCGGGTCCACTGGTGAACATGTAATCTACCAGGTGAACGAGGTCGCCTATATCGAGGCCCGGGATGCCGTCGATATTCGCGGCGGCGGCCACCGGCGGCTCCGGCCCTTCATTGAACATGTGGTCCACGAGATAAGTAAGGTCGGCGATGTCGATGTCTGCCCCGCTATCATCGATGTCCCCGCAGATCGGAATGATACTGACCTGCGTCTGAACGGTATCGCCGGCTCCGACGTTGTCCTCCACCGCGAGAGCGACCGTGAAGTTTCCGTAGTTCTGGTATTGGTGAGCTACGTTTTCGCCCTCGCCGCTCTCGCTGTCGCCAAAGTCCCAATACCAGGCTACGACTGTGCCGTCGACATCGTACGAACTGCTGTTGAACTGGATGGTGTCATGCCGCGTCGGATTGTCCGGACCAAAGTCGAACTCGGCCACCGGGGGCAGGTTGCCGGTGCATTCGGATTTTCCGGGATAAGGGACGAAGTTCTGGGCGGTGACCGTAACATACATGTCGCCCAGACTCGCCGGAGTTATCTCGAAACTCACATCCCCGAAAGAGTCGGTGTACTCGGTGTCGTAGATCTCGTCCCCTTTCCACAGGCAAACAAGAGCCATGTTCACCGGGCCTCCCGTCGTCTTTTCAACGTGCACATCAAACGTGGAAGCAGTCACCGGGAATGTCTCCGAGTGTGTCACGACCATGGTCTTGATGGTGTCCGTCCAGATTGGCATTGCCGGTTCGCCCAGGAGATTCAGCGTCCACTGGACGTAATAATAACTACTGTTGTGGGGGCAAGTGTTCTTGGTCCAGGCCAGAGCCTCGCCCAGACGATACTGGTTGTTCATCAACAGGCCTCGCCACCAATACATGTCAAGCAGCCCCGAAAGGGTCGCGGCATTACCGACATAGAACCAACCGGAGCGAGTGTTGCCGGTGAATGAGACAGCGGCCTGAAGTTCGTTGTAGATCACGAAGTACTCGGCGATGCAGTCGTTGCGATCCATCTCATTGGGGTGGCAGCCCAGAGAGAACACGTTGCACAGTCGACCGTCATTGGTCAGACTGTTGACGTGCGAGGTATATATGAACAAACCATGGTTCAGGTCGCCGGTACCCATGACATTGTAGTTGCTGTGATCACTGTGGTTGACCAGATTCTGCCCGGCATTGAGGGCGTTGATGAAATCGGTGCGGTGGTTGGTCGGGTCGCTGTCGTAGACCTCGGTCACCTTGAACCGCGCGGGGATGTACGCGTTATCGATAGCCTCTTTCATGGCTTCACTGGCTGTGAGAGTGTAATAGGGAGGCTGTGAGGCCAGCGTCAGATCCATACCTAACAGACAAGCTTTCAGCGCGTAGTCATCCATAGGCGGGTCCATCTCATACTTGAGCAGCTTGTTGATGAAGGTATTGATCTGAGTGCTTCCCTCCGCAGTCACGCGCCCGACATATACTTCATAGATCCAGTCGTTGTCATAGTCTCCGTAGTATTGGTCGCTGGGGATGTTGTCACCGTCATAGTTGCGGTACTCGAAAGGCACCGTGCTGTGCTCGCCACCGATGAGAAAATAGAGCGATCCCCAGTTGTCGTGAGCGTCGATGACAAAAGCGCGGATCTTGTCCTGGTTGTCCGAGCCGGAATAATTGGCGTAAATATAGCTGGTGGTGACTATTGTGTCACGAAGCCCCTTTTTGGTGTGCCAATCTACCAGCGGTTCCCACGAGGGGGCATTAGCGTCGGACGTGATAATGACATGGGCGAACGGCCCGGCTGACGGAAGGGCCGGCAGACGACCAGCGAACGGCGAAACGGCGAGAGAGACCGACTGCTTGTTGGCAACCATGTTTGTCACTGTCTGCTCGTAGGTAAGACGTCCTCTTTCGGAGATGTTGAGGGGGAGGTAGTCACCGCAGATGTAGCCATCGGCGCCTCCGATCACAAAGGTGATGGACGTATACAGTTGTAGTTTTCTGAGCTTAGGGGAATAGACCAAAGGGCAGACTTTGATAACGGCCATACCCTGACCGGCCAGGTCGACCTGCGAAATCAGTTCCAACGACTTGAGCGGGTAGGGGTCATCCGAACTGTAGATGTCGGGGTCGGGCTCAATCAACTCGAGGTCATCAGTTGTCTGACCTACCTTCAAAG
>JAUXBJ010000287.1 GCA_030619425.1 bacterium | reverse complement strand
GCGCTTGAAAGCCACTGGTGGCCGCGTGGTATCGCGATGACGTAGACACCTACTTTTTCAGCCCGCCCATATGTCCGGGCCACCCTTGACTGGGTAAGTCGAGCCCCCCGGTTCGATCTACAGGAACTCTTACAGCATCCTGGACACGGTCACCATCACCGAGCGCGGTAGCGCTGGGTAGAAACGGCTTTCACCCATCAGACCGACATAGCCGTCATAGCTATACTCGCGGTCGAACAGGTTGTCCAATCTCAGACCAGCGTTAAACGAGCGAAACTGGTAACCGGCGGTGAGAGCAACAGTGAGAAAATCATCGAGTTTGCGGTCATTGGCTTCATCCAGCCATTGGTCGCTCTGTCCATTGGCGCGGATGCCGATGAAGCCATCGGTGAATGGCGCCACGGTCAGACCGAATCCGTATCGATACCTGGGAACGCCGTTGATTTGGTTGCCGTTGTTGTCGCCGCCTCGGAAGGTAGCTGAATTTACCGCCAGCGTTGCCTCTACCGAAAGAACAGGCGCAACTTCTTTCCACAAACTCAATTCTACACCCTGGTGTCGCGACTTGCCGATATTGTCGTAGCTATTTGCGGTCATATCAAAGTCGATTTCGTTCGTGATGTCATAGTAGTAGCAAGTCGCCGTGGCTTTTGTCGTTGGGTTGATCAGCTTCGCCCCCACCTCGTAACAAGTACCCTTCTGTGGCTCGAGCGAGCCGTTGGATATCAGCTTATACTCCGGCCCAGCAGCATAGGGTGGGGAGTCATACAGGTGCAGCAGCGTAGGTGACTTAAATGCACCGGAGACGGATGCAAAGGCCGCAACCGTGGGCGCGAGTTCGAGACCCACGGCGACCTTGGGTGAAACGGAAGTGTGTTCGTTGGTATCGTTGGCAGGATCGCGCCCTACCATTCCTTCACCTTCGTCGAACTCCGACTTCGTATGGTCCATCCGCAACCCTAATGACAGAGAGAGTCGCTCCAGCGGATAGTACAAGCTGTGAACGTACCAGGCCGCCACAGTGCGCCGTCCGGTACCGGAACTGATGATCACACCACGGTCGGACCCGCCGGCGTACTCGGTCCAGTCGGCTTCAAGCCGACCGTACTCAAAAGCCGACCCGGTCACCATCTGCAAGGGATGACCCCACAGTTGAGTTTTCAGGCCGAGTGATGCTTCCGCGCCCAAAGTGAGGAGTTTTGGCTCAGCGTCGACCGGGGCTGTCAGGGTAACGGTCTTGTCACCATCAGATGATGTCAGATAGGTCTGGATATCGAGTTCATAGCCATCGGCCAGAGAGAAGTCGGCGGCAAGACCGGCGATGACATCCTTGTACTCGGATCGATCCGGCGCTAACTCACCTGTGAAGTCGCGGGCGGCGTCACTGCGATCGGCTGCGAGTTGGTCTTCTGTCACGGCGCCGGGCAGTTCTTCATCGGTATGGGCATAAGCGAATAAACCACTGATGCTGCTCCCGGGAGTGAGGTTTCGTTGAAACTTGAAGGCGATTTTCTCGGCCTCGAATAAGCTGTGGTGCCGGAAGCCGTCGCTATCTCTCCTGGTGAAAAAAAGATTGGCCCGACCCTTCTCGAAGTTTCGCGTTAGTTGTCCGCTGAGACCAACGGCATCATCGGAACCGTAGGACATTGACAACCGTGCCTGCTTCTCCGATGGCAGCCAGGAACTCGACAGAGCCACCATACCTCCAAAGCCGAAATCACCAAACTGCGCCGAGGCCGGGCCGGTGACAGCTTCGATGCGACTGAGTTCGTCCGGATCGAGGGTGGACCAATTGACAAGGCCGGATGCTACCCGGTTAATCGGAATGCCGTCATAGGTCACTTTCAGGTACTCGGCCTGTCCCCCGCCGGCGAAACCACGAACATCGATATGAGACTGGCCCCAGCGATTCCCGGCCGGGTAAGCACGCAGGCCCGGCAGGTCGGCCACGATTTCACGACTGGATGTGATGGCGCTCATGGTTCGGCGGTCAAGATCGATCACAGTTGCCGCCGCCGGAATCTTGAGAACGGTGAGCGGGATACGGCTGGCTCTGATAACGATTCCCTCCAGCTCAACCGGCTGCGAGAAACCGATGGTAGCCGTCGAATCTCCACGGGTTGACGTTTGGTGTTGATCCTCAGCCACACTGGAGTCGGACAGAAGTACAATTGTCAAAACACAGACAAAGCCGGCTGTTATACTCGGTTTGATTCGCATGCGGTAGATCTCCAGGTCGGCATCGGGTTATTGCTACGGTAGGTCACGAGCCATGCTTCTGACGTTCTTTCTTTAGCGGCGGATGCCCGCGTGTGTACTACGTGTGTTCAGCATACTATCCAGGCGAGGCAACCAGCCGCAGTTTGGTTGACCGGCAATATACGACAGCTTCGGAATCTGTCAATAGGGATGGGGGATCGTGGCAGTGGACTCAAAGCGCAGGTCGAAACCCAGGGGGTTCGACCTGCGAGAACTATGTCCTCTGTCACCAAGAAAGGATACGATCCCTCACCTCCATTTATGTAATCGCTTATGACACAACGGACGACAGTGATATTACCAGAAACCCTTTCATTACGGTTGGTGTCAAGACATAGTCTACAGGGACCCTCTACCTACGCAGGCTAATCACGTGAATCAGGGGGAACAGTATGGTCAAGAATATCAAGCCATTCTCCTACTTTATTGGCAGCCCATCGAGCTATTCTCTTGTCCGGCAGAAGCCCTCGTGAGGCAAAGCGCACGTCGTGATTGGAAAATAACTCAGCACCTCCTATTTGCATCTTTCCCATGCTTACTAAGGAGTTCATCGCCAGTTTCTCGACGCCCATTGACAGGTACATACTGACAACGAGTATGCATTCATGCTCCTGCAAGGCACGGAATATCACCGGGGCGCCATTGGCTACGAATCCTTGACCCATCCCTACAAAAGCGTGGTCGAAGAATCTCATACCGAGTGTCCCGCAGATGTGTGCACCGATTTTCTTCGACTGCTGTTCCCAACGCGTCTCATACCCGTGAGCCCCGTGCGATAGAATTACTAATGCGGATTCCGTGGAATCATCCATCAACTCCAGGACTCGGTCGCTTAGTATCTCCGTTATGGTATTGACGTCAACGACCGGACCTATAGTCAATCTCATGTCAGTGTCAACGAGCTCGATTCCTTCTTCGCGTAGTTGTTCAACAATGTGCTTGTCACAATGGAGACCAAGAATCGTGGGGAGATCGTAAAAAGTGTGGTCGGACGGACCAACAAACATGGGCAAGATGTAGAGCCGGTTGATGCCTATTCTCTCCATGTCGGCAATGGTGCTTGCGATTGAAGGTTCGACAAACTCCATAAAGGCAACGCGCACCGCGGTAATGGACTCAGATTGTTCACTATCAAGGATATCCTTCACCTGTTTTTCTACCACAAGAACAGGCTGATTCCACGCGTCAGATGGGGCGCCATGAGCGACTATAAGTACCCCACGCTTTTCGACGGCGTTGACAAAACCGGCAGAAAAAAGAGTCAAGACCACGGCCATTAGTGAAATGCGGTATCTCATACGAAACCTCCTGATGTATAATGAAATGTTAATTGAACTCATCTGCTATTGTACATTCGCCGTTGAATTTCACATAGGACACAATCAGCGACTATAACTCCATAAGTGAAAATGAATTTCATCTTCAATTGCGTTTTCATAGCCGTATCTATACTATTCGGAATAGTATGTCAACGCCATTTGGGATGTTTTTACGAAAATAAACACGAAATCAATGCTGAATCTCGTGTTCTCCGGAAATCTCATGCTTGACAGGATATCCAAACCCCATAGGAGTTTGCTAAGAGCATAATTGGGACCTTGCGATGAGACTCCAATCCAGCCGCACCAGACGCCTGGGACAACTGCTGTACCGCTGCTGCTCTTGCGTTATGTAAGCATGTCGGTTTCGGCCTGCAAGATTGTTACCCATGTGCCCGGTCTAATGTGCAACCTTTGTACCCAGTCGTAGGGGGTGC
>JAUXBJ010000372.1 GCA_030619425.1 bacterium | reverse complement strand
AATATCCGGTGCGACTCGCGTGATGTCAATCATATAGACGGGTAGTCGCGGAAAGGGGGAGTCCGAAATGCCCTCCCACTTTTGTTGACGTCACCAAAAAGGCTCAGTATATTCCGGTATGGCTAAGACCACGGTTCAGGAAGGTGCGCCGACTATCAACCAGCGCAAGCGGCAGTTCTACGAAGACACCAGCCTGGTTCTGGGACGGATATGCCTGAAATTGGGGTTGACGCCCAACATGCTGACCGGAGTGTCGTTATTGTGTGCGGTGGCCTCGGGGCTGTTCTTCTGGAAAGGTCAGATGCTCTGGGGTGTTTTTTGGATGATAGCCACCGCTTTCACCGACATGCTGGACGGTTCCACCGCGCGCGCCGGCAATATCGGTACTGTCTTCGGCGGCATTCTCGATCATGTCAGTGACCGCTACGGCGAGTTTTTTATCCTGGCCGGGATCACTCTGTCCGGCGCGGTTCATCCGGGCTGGGGTTTGTTCGCGCTTTTTGGGATGGTCATCGCCAGCTACACGCGCGCGGCGGCCGAGTCGATGGGCAAGATCGAAAACTGCGCTGTCGGCTTCATGGGACGGCTGGAGAAGTTCCTCCTGATAATCGCCGGCTCCATTATCGAACACTGGCTGCCGACAGGCGCCTGGCCCAAAGGGAGTTGGCTGGAGCTGGCGTTGATAATCGTCGGGCTGACATCGTTCATCACCTCTGTCCAGCGGCTGATCTACACGAAAAAACTCCTCGGCAACAAGCGGGAAGTTTGAGTGGGAACTAAGCCTGATCCATCGTACTCACACGTCGACGCACTGTACACATAGAAATTGACGGATTCATCAAATGATCACCGCTATCGGTAACCCGGTTTACGATTATATCAAAACGAAAAAAGTCGAACCGGAAGGCCGCGTCCTCTCGGGATGTTCCACCAACGCCGCCCTGGCTCTGGCCAAGATGGGTGCGAAGGTTCGCCTGGTGGGCGCCATCGGTGATGACTACAAAGAGCATTTCAAGACCGAACTCTCGGCGCTGGGTATCGAATACCGCATCGTGCCCTCGGACGAGACCGGCGGCTTTTCGCTGATTTACTACGATGACTTCGGCAATCGCACCCTTGATCTGCTCGGACGAGCCGCTAACATTGAACCGCTTGACCCCAAATGGTACCGCGATTCTAAGGCCGTACTGATAGGTCCTATCTTAGGCGAGGTATCGCTCGAAAGTGTCAGACAGATACGTGGGTCCTTCGATGGTTTGTTCTTCTGCGACCCCCAGGGTTTGATTCGCGGCGCTGATGAGAACGGCCGAATTTTCCATGAAAAGGTCGACGGTATACAAGAGGCCCTAAGTGCCTTTGATATCGTCAAGCCGAACGAACTGGAAGGACAGATTCTCACCGGTATCGACTGCCGCCAGGATCCATACGAAGCGGCTCGCATAATCAAGTCGTGGGGACCGAAGATCGTGATCGTGACGTTGGCCGAACTCGGATCAATCATCTACGACGGTCACGAGTTCATTGATATCCCCCCCTACGGCATCGACCTGATCGACTCCACGGGCGCCGGAGATACCTATATGGCCGGGTTCACCTTCGAATATCTCAAGACCGGCGGTGATCTGAGACGCGCGGGTTGTTATGCATCATGTACCTCGTCGGTGATGATCGAGAACAGCGGCCCGGACTTTTCGATGACCGAGGACATGATCCGCTCCCGACAAGCGGAGTTGTTGGCCATAGACGGTTTCGAGGTCAACGTCGGCGTTAACTCGTGAGGTTCATGGCGCCACCGGCTGTGACCCGATGAGCACTCCACATCCATTGTTGGCGGGCGCGCAGGGTGAGTTTGATCGCAGTCTCAGGTCGCCGTTCTCCGCGTCGATAAACAGCGGATCGCTCGACAGATTGCCGTTGAGATGGCGCAGTCCTTCGATGGCACCGACCCAGTCGCCGCCCGCGTTGCCGTAGATGTCGGTGCATTGAATTTCCGTCCCATCGATGGTGCACCCACCGCAGGCCAGGGCATCGCCCTGAATACTGCCGGCTATAATGCTGTTATACAGGAACACGTCTCCGCCATTGAGGCATATAGCGACCCCGTACTGGGCGCTGTTGCCATAGAAGGTACAGTTTCTGATGACTGCCGTGGAGTTGCGAAGGGCGTATATTCCTCCACCGTAGTTGGTCGCGATGTTGTCTCTGATGGTGCAGTGATCAAGGGTGATATTGCAGTCATAGTCCAGCAAGATACCTGGACCGTTTCTTCCGGTGTTGCCGGCAATCAGGCAATTGAATAGTGACGGCGAGCAGTCGAACCGACAACAGATGGCGGCACCGGCGCCGTCACGGTTATCCACGAAATTGCAGTTAACAAACTTAGGCGCTGAATACAATAGCCAAACGCTTCCGCCATACATGCTGGCTGCGACGGCGCCGGTGAGGGTGAATCCTTTGACCAGGGCGGTGCCGTCGACGTGCGAGGCGACTAGCACTTTGCCGGGGCCTTGAGCATCGATCGTGACACAGTCAGCTTGACCTGTTTCGCTAAGAAGTGTGACACCGGAGACTAGCGGGATGTATTTCTCATAGTAAGTTCCCGGCGCTACCAAGACGGTATCACCGACCCCGGCTAACTGCATGGCCAACCTGATAGTTGGGATGTCCGCCGGTACGTTGAGTACGTGCGACGATGCCGTAGAGAACCAGAACACGTATGGTTCGACCAACGAATCCCCCGACCGACTCCGAATCGACGTCGCGACACTCACTGTGTAGTTGGTGGCGTATTCCAGCGGCGCGAACGGCAAAAATCGAAGCGTGTCGTACACGATTTCAAACGCGCCAGCCAAGGCAGGCTCACAGACCAAACTCGTTGAATCCACGCTGTTAGTATCGATGGCCGCCGAGAAAACCACCTGGATGCCGGTGTTGCGAGCCACGTTGATTTTATCCGGCTCAGGTGTAACTGATATGATTTCAAGTACCGTTAGGTCGGGCGCCATGATCTTGTCGTCGTCGCCGCAACCAAGCTGCAGTATCATGCCGGCTGCAAGCGCAACAGCTGTTGCAGTAAGTCTGAATCTTCTCATCATTGTCCTCGTTT
>JAUXBJ010000076.1 GCA_030619425.1 bacterium | reverse complement strand
TACCCGTAGACGGAGAACTCCCCCAAATCGGTTCTGCAGTTGTGGACATACTCCCACAGTCCTTCTTCCGCCCCGGCGCGGAGGTCCTCCTCGCATAAACGAGGATCATCATTTCCGAGGATTATGAAAACTCGCGGGTACCGGCTCGACAGAGCTCTCCGGAGGTTCCCGAATTCTCGCGCCAGATAGCCGATCACCGAGTCGTCATGATCCATGGCAGGATGAGTCGTCGCGCCGACCCCGAAGGGAAGGATATCTCCGCCAATGAAGAGCGCTCTGGGTGGAGTACTCATTATGGAATCGAAGAGCTTCTGAAAGCGCTTCGAATCGCCATGCAAATCTGATACAAAAAAACATTCGGCCATAGGATACCTCAAAAGTCGGCCCCATATTACGACGCCTGAGCGATAACTGCAAGATGAATCCGTGAACGATCGCCTTCTTTGACTGTTCGGGCCTTCCGGAAACACCTTGTGTAGCCGTGTATTTCGGGTGTTCAGCCACCGCAGCAAAGTTCATATAGACACCTCCGAAACTGGTTGACATCCAGAACTACCTGCGTACATTGTGAATAGTTTCTCAAAGTTGAGGTGGTCGAACAGATTTGCAGATGACTTCCAAAACTCCCCAAACTGATAACGTTGCCGAGATGGCACAACTGAGAGTGGGTGCGTAGCGTGGCTGAACGTGCATTATCAAAAGCAAACGGGTTTCATGAACCGGGGTTGGTAAGTGCGGAACATTACCGATCTCTTCGGCGCCGAACCATTATCCGTTTGTCGCTGACCTACCTGAGTCCCGTAATAATACTCGCCACGTATTTCCTTCTTCAGTACAGTGCCGTGGTCTCAGAGAGCGAGCGGCTTCACTTGAGAGCGATGGCTGAGAGTCAGGCAAATACGCTGGATCTATTCCTGTCGGAGAGGCAGGTCAATCTCTCCAACTTGATCGACGATCCAGGCTTCCCACTGAAACCGACTTCCGCCGACCTGGAACACGATCTGGAGGGACTGCGTCGAATCAGCGATGTATTTGTCGACATTGGCTTTTTCGATTCTTCCGGGGTGCAGGTAGCCTACGCCGGGCCCTATCCATCGCTGGAAAAACAGGATTACCACCTGGAGGAATGGTACGCTACTCTGAGGGAGCAGCGGGCCAGCTTCATCATCACCGACATCTATCTTGGATTCCGACAGAGACCGCATTTCACCATAGCGGTGAGCAGGGTTACGCACGAGGGACTGGTGGTGCTGCGGGCTACGCTCGATCCTCAGAAGATGTACCATTACATGAGTTCACTGGGAGGTTCGAGCGATGTGGCGGCATCCATCGTCAACTTGAATGGAACCTATCAACTGGTGGCCAGGGTGATTGCCCAACCGCTGGACACCAGTTCCCTGATACCGCCTCGGACTCCGCGACAGGGTTCGACCCAGGCCATCGTTGACGGCTTGTCATTCATGTATGGTTACTCGTGGTTGCAAACGGTTGACTGGTCACTAATTGTTCAAAAGCCTCCCGGACAGCGCCAGAGCTTCTTTTCCAGTTTCCGACTGAGGATAATCGGAGCGGCCGCCGCCATGGTCATCATCGGTTTTATCGTCATAGTCAACCGTTCCCGAAAACGCGTTGAGTTGCAAAGGGATTCCGACATCAATCGCCTGCAACTCACGCATGCCGCCAAGCTGGCCTCAGTGGGTGAATTGGCCGCAGGAATAGCGCATGAAATCAACAACCCACTCGCTTCCATCAATGAGGAGGCCGGGTTGATGAAGGACCTTATGGACCCGAAGTTGGGAGATCCGGTCACACCCCAGGAGTTGGCTCACTATCTGGATTCCATCCAGGAGTCTGTATTCAGGTGCCGCGATATCACTCGCAAGTTGCTGGGCTTTGTCCGCAAGACGGATATTGACCTGAAGGAGCAGGACATCCATCAGTTGATCGACGAGGTTGTGGATGGGCTGCTGGGACATGAAATGATAGTGTCCAATATCGAGGTGAAAAGAGAATACAGCGACGACATTCCCGAGTTGGTCACCGACGGCAATCAACTGGAGCAGGTGCTTCTGAACATACTCAATAATTCCATAGACGCCCTCGAAGATAAACCGGGAGGAATCTCCATAGTCACTAAGCGCACCGGCGAGCAAGTCAGGATAGAGCTATCCGATACCGGCAAGGGAATGAGCAGGGAACAGTTGGAAAATATCTTTATGCCGTTCTACACGACCAAGGAGGTTGGGCAGGGAACCGGCCTCGGGCTCTCGGTCAGTTATGGGATTGTCAGAGACCTGGGCGGAGAGATAGAGGTCCGGAGTCGTCCCGGACACGGAAGTACTTTCACCCTGGTGTTACCTGTCCGCCACATGGGACCGAGTGCCGAAGCTCAGACAAGGTTCAGAGGATGAAGAGAAAGATTGTCCAGCCATACGATCGGAGGACATCGTGGTAATGAGAAGTGTTAAGGAATTGATGGTACCCCGCGATAAATATGCGGTCGTACCCCAGGAGGCCACTCTGCTTGAAATAGTTTTGGCCATTGAAGAAGCTCAAAAACGACGAGATCGGCGTCGACAACCTTTTCGAGGGGTGCTTGTTGCCGATGAAAATGACAGGATCATCGGTAAATTCGGCCAACTGGCTTTTCTCAAAGCATTGCAACCCCACCGTGATTTCCTCCACGACACCAACAAGCTCGCCAGTGCCGGCGTCAGCGAACAGATGATGTCGTCGGTGATGGATCACTCGCAGTTCTTCCATGACGATTTGTCGGACTTGTGTCTGAGAGCTTCCAACTTGAAGGTCAAGGAGGTGATGCATCCCATCAGCGAGAGCATCGATGAAAACACGTCACTGGGTGAAGCCATCGCGAAAATCATCCAATGGGAGTGTTTGTCCGTTCTCGTTACGCGGGAATCCAGGGTTGTTGGGTTGCTGCGCCTTTCGGATTTGTGTCAGGAAATCGCCGAGTGTATGAAAGACCTTTCAGAATAACCAGTAAGGGTGGACCGGAACTGACTTATGCCTAAGGTATTGCTGATCGACGATGAGGACAAGTTTCGTATTTCCTTGGCAAAGCGTCTCAAACTGCATGGCTTTGATACCGTTGACCTGAACAGCGGCGAGGACGCTGTCAAACTTGTACGCAGCGACTCCGATATCGACGTTGTGCTTCTGGATCGCAAGATGCCGGGTATGTCCGGAGAGCAGGTTCTTACGGAACTCAAGAGGTATCGTCCTGAGCTTCAGATCATCATGTTGACAGGGCACGGAACCATGAAGTCAGCCATGGCAACGGGACGACTCGATGCCTACACCTACCTGCAAAAGCCGTACGAGTTCGAGAAACTGGTGGAAGTCATTGGTGCCGCCCGGCGAGACAAAGTTCACGTCATGGCTCGCCATGAGATACCGCATACAGAGAAAGGCTCCTTCAGGGGTTGGTTGAAAGGATCGCACAACTCGCGACCTGGAGTCATACTGCTCGGTCTCCTTTTGTTTGCATCTATCGTTCTCGCACCTCCCCCTGACCGCATGCTGGAGTTGATGTCGGCTCCGAAAACGGGCGAGTTTACTGATGCCTGCATGGGCTACGCGGACTATCGCAAGATGGACGATGGTGAGAATATCGCCCACTATTATAGCCACAAGTACAAGTTGACTACCACTGTGATCGATGAGTCAGGTAATGAAGTGAAACAGCCCCTGACACCGAGCGATGCGGCCTTCAGAGCCAAGGTCATGCTGGGCACGCTGGTGGTGGCGGCGCTTTTCTGGGCCACCGGCGCCGTGCCTGTTGGCATCACTGCCTTGCTGGTGGGGGTATTCATGTACTTCCTCGGCGTCTTGAGACCAGATGACATCGCCAAGGGCTACTCCAAAGATGCTGTCATCTTCATCTTCGGTGTTTTGGCCATGTCCACCGCCATATGCAAGACAGGGTTAGACCGACGAATCGGGCTGCTGTTGTTAGGTCCGGCGAAGAACCTGAAATTGCTCTTGTTCCTTTTTCTACCCATGTTTGGAGTGGCCTGTTCGTTCATTTCTGAACACGCGCTCATCGCTTTCATTATGCCGCTTTTCATGATGGTTTATGCTTCCTCCATTCGGACTGCCGGTGTCAAGCAGGACAAATCCCTGGCCGTGATGTTTGTTCTCTCGCTATGTTTTGTGGCCAACTGCGGCGGGCCGGGTTCGCCGGCCGCCGGCGGGCGCAACGCCGTGATGCTTGGGATTCTCACGGACTATGGGATCCCCCCCTCGTTTGGTGAGTGGGTTCAGTACGGTCTGCCGTTTGTACCCGTCATGGCGCTGGTAATCGCAACCTACTTCTTCATCATGTTTCGTAAGAAGCTGAAAGTACAGAAGCTGAATGTTTCATCGCTCGTACACCAGGCGTCTGAGCGGATTGGGCCTATGAATCGTAAGGAGTATATCACCGCCTTTGTTCTGATCGGTCTCATTATTCTGTGGATCACCACCAGCGACATATTTGGCATGGGCGGGCCGATAATACTCTGTCTGGTTATTCTCAACATTCTCCGGATTCTCCGTTGGCGCGATATTGCCCAAATCCCCTGGGATGTGGTCGCCCTGTATGCCAGTGCCTGCGCCCTGGGAAAAGGATTGGCTGTCACTGGGGCGGCGCTCTTTCTCGCGGACAGTTTCACCTCTATGTTGCCCGAGTTCTTCCGCAGCGGCGAAGGACTGGCTATTGCCACCAGCTTGTTCACAGGGATAGCGACCAATTTCATGAGTGATGGAGCCACGGTGTCGGCTATCGGCCCGATCACCATCCCGATGGCTACGATATCCGGAACTCACCCCTGGATGATTGGGCTGGCCACCGCTTTTTCCTCATCGTTCGCACACATGCTGATTATCGGTACTCCAAACAACGCCATTGCTTATGCCCTGGCCAAGGATCCGCATACCGGAGAGCAACTGGTGACTCTCGGCGATTTCTTGAAACACGGTTCGGTGATAGTTGTTTTATCATTTGCCGTTCTCTGGTTCTGGACTTTTCTTGGATATTGGCGATGGATTGGATTCTAAGCGAGTAAAGGAAGGACAGTATGCCGGACAAGATAAAGCTGCTCATCGTTGACGATGAAGTGAAGTTCCTTGAGTCGATCGCCAGACGCCTGGAACTGCGGGACTTCGATGTCACCAAGGCGACCAATGGACAGGACGCATTGACTATCGCGAGCAAGGACAGGTTTGACCTGGTGTTGCTGGACCTGAAAATGCCCGGCCTCAACGGCAAACAGGTGTTGGAGATTCTCAAGAAGGACCACAAGTTTCTTGAGGTTATTATTCTGACCGGGCATGGGTCGCTTGATTCGGCCGTTGAATGTACGCGGCTCGGCGCCTTTGATTACTTGCCGAAGCCGTATGAACTCGAGAGTCTTCTTGAGAAACTCCAGAAGGCATACGAGGCGAGACTGCAGAAAAAGTTCGAGTCAGATCAGGAGCGGTTGGAAAAAATCGCCAATCTGGCTACCGGCCACAGCGCTCTGGGGATTCTGCGCGAACTTCGGAAACTGGACGACGAAGAGAAATAAGCGCGAATTCGTCCGCGCGGTCGTGCTCTTTGGGGACCACCCATACCGAGGAGCTGTCTCATGAGATCGTTTCGTTGGGTCTTCTCTAAATCGCCGTGTTTTGTCAAGTCTTCTATCGTGTTCTTTCTTCTTTCGGTTTCTAAACAAGTTCGGTTACTCCTTGCAACGGTTGATCAATCGGTCGTTCAGGCTTCTCTACGCGGTCGCTGCCGCAAAATGGAATCGGAGTGGGAGCCTCACACTTGGAACACGAGATCTGATTCTCAGACCCAACCCGAGGTCATCCCACAACGAAACCAATTGATCGATCCATCGCTTTTCTTTATAACTACTCCTCGGTAATTACTGACCGCACCGTCTGAGGTTCAAACGACTCACCCGATATCCACATGGTGTACAACAGGCAGGCAAGCTTGCGGGCCACCGCCACCCGCGCCTTACCAAATCCCTTCCCCTTCTCAAGGTGCTGCCCCCATTCCTTGAGACTACTTCGTCGTTTCACCCGTGATAGTAGCGCTGTTGCCGCTTCCACCAGCAAGGACCGCAACAACCGATCCCCTTCCTTAGTGATGCGACCACGGAAATGGGTTTCGCCGGATTGATACTCGCGGGGAACCAGGCCAAGATACGAAGCCACCTGATCAGCATTGTCAAAACGACTCGGATCATCGATGGTTGCTATGAAGGTGCTGGCGGTAATGGGACCAACGCCGTCAACAGTCATCAGATGACGACACAACTTATCCTGTCTCACCTCTCGCTTCAGTTGCCGGGTCAACTCGTGCAACTCTTTCGTCGTCTCATCCCACACTCGCAACAGCGCCGACAAGCTGGCTGTTAACCCCTCCGGAACTCGCTTGAGCAAGGATGTAACACGTTCGTGAAACCCTCCCTGGGCAACCAGGCCGACTTGAACACCGTAAAGGCGAAAGATACCTCGGATGCGACTGCTCATGCTCTTCTGTGCACTTATCAATCCCTTGCGGGCCGTATGTCTGCTTCGAAGCTCACGTGCCGATGCTGACTTCCGATGGACGGGGTTATACCAGCCCGTCCGGCATATCTGTGCTAACTTGCGAGCATCTATCTTGTCCGTCTTCTTCTTGCTGTGAATTACTGCCTTGGCCTGGCGAGCATCGATAATAACCGCCTCGTGACCAAGCTCCTCCAGAAGCTGACAGACCCATTCGGCCATCGGGCAGGCTTCAACCACCATCGACATCGGTTCCATCGACCCAAAGATGTGCTTCAAACACTGCTTATCCATTACCACATCACCTTCGGTGAGAACTTTTCCTTGCTCATCGACAAGGCAAAAAGCACTTGACTTTACCCCCAGATCAATGCCACAATACGTTTTCATAACGGTCTCCTGTCATGTTTGAGGCACTTCATTGTGACCTCGTTTTAATATGATAGGAGACCTTTCTATTATCTTCGCAACCATTAAACCTCACACCTGCCAGGCGGCGATTTATTCCAACTTGGACACGCTGAAAGCGTGGTTGTGACCCGACGATCACTCATAAGCCATTGCTGCACAGTAGGACTATCAACCGGCAGGTCACACGTTTGCCTTCGGCAACCGCAAGACCTGCCGGAACACGCACTTCTGAGACAGCCTCCCCCCGTCTGTCCCTGTATCCGCGTAGTGCAAGAGGAGGTACACCACACACTGT
>JAUXBJ010000115.1 GCA_030619425.1 bacterium | reverse complement strand
TGTTTGAGGAAGTGCGGTCCCTCGAACCACCAGTGTCCAAAAAGTTCAGCGTCGTACGGCGCTACGAGAATTCCTGGTTCACCGCCGGCATCATTATGGGCGGAAAGAATGTCGGTCACCTTACCCGCAAAGTGATCGCCATTCTCAGGAATGCGGCTCATGGCGCGTTCCAGGGAGTATGGCACCTTATCAGCCAGATCGGCCTTGACCGAAGTGACCGCCCAGTAACGGTGACCGCCGGGGAATCGCTTTTTGTGGAAATCCAGGTAATTGCCATCGCCCGGATAACCGTGCTCGCCGGACCAGACCAACAGCCCGGTCTCAGGATCGCGCGTGAATATCGCCGTGGGTTTCTTGCCTTCCGGTGAGGAACTGACCAGATAGACGTCGCGCGGCGTCTTGTCCTTCTCCTCTTGACGGGGCTGATATTGCTCCTGGAACTGTCCCCACAGTTGCTTTAGAGCGTCAAAGCGATCAACATAGACGCCGATCGACTTGCCGCCTTTTAGCAGCGCGGAGTCGATGATAAAGAAATCCAGCCCGTTTTCGGTGAGGAATTCGTCAACGCCTTTGCGAGCGTACGGTTCCGGGTTGTCCTCGGTAGCTACGGGTCGGGTCCAATTGTAACGTGGTCGGTAGGCGCACTCGGGCAGCCACATTCCCTGGGGTTCCCGTCCGAAATGCCGGCGGTAATTGCGCACCGCCATCTTCGTCTGGACCTGCAATGACTCATCGCGCGACAGAAGGGGGTAGTAACCATGGGTGGCGCCGCAGGTGATGATCTCCAGGCAACCGGCATCCTGTAGTTTCCTGAATTCGTAGATGACATCCTGCCCAATGGAACCATAATACTCCAGAGTGTTGCCGTAGAATTCTTCCCAGTAGTGAGCTGTCGTCAGCATTGTCTGATCGTTGAATCGGTAAAATTCCTCGCTGTCCCGCTGGGCGGCTTCGATTTTCTGGCGGAGATAAAAAGTAAACTCATCCTTGAACGAATTGTCCGCGAGTTGTTCGCACAGTACCGGCGACAGGCCGACGGTAAGCTTGGGACGGCAACCCTCGGCCTGCAGTTCGTTCATCATTCGGATAATCGGCAAGTAGGTTTCGGCCACTGCCTCGCTTAACCAGTCGGTACCGTGGGGCCACCGCCCATGTGAGAGAACATATGGCAGGTGGCTGTGCAGGACAAAAGCGAAATAACCGCGGGTCACTTCTCCTCCTCGGTCGGAATCGTGGAACTGGCCTCAAAACCGATTGTCTGAGACATTTTATCCACACTACCGTGGATCTTGATCTCGCCGAACTGCTTTTCGAACTTCTTCAGATTGTCCTCCAACGCCTTAGACATCAACTTGGCGTGCATCGGGGTCATAATAATCCGCGCCAATACGCGCGCCTTGGGTGATCGGGGTACCACCCGCGCGAAATCAAGTACGATCTCCGTCGGGGAATGCATTATCATACACAGATTGGCATAGATCCCCTCGGCTTCTTTGTCGCCCAATTCGACTTTTATCTGTTGCTGCGGGTGTTGCTGCATTTTTCTCTTTGTTCCTTTTTTCAAATGACAGGATTTCTTAACTTGTTCCGGTAAGGCCATTTTAATATATTTGTTACCTAAGTCAACCTTATTTGGGTAAAATGCCCTTGCGTGGACAACCCTAACGGCCGAGAGGTTGGAAATTGGCACTGACGAATAGCAGGATTGAACAGTTGGTCGATAATTTCGGCCGGTCGAAGATACTCATTCTGGGCGATATCATGCTCGACGAGTACCTGCTCGGTGTGGTCGACCGTATTTCGCCCGAAGCTCCGGTGCCTGTTGTGGAGATCACTTCCAGCAAGCAACTCCTGGGTGGATCAGCCAACGTGGCGGCCAACATCCGCGCTCTCGGTGAGCAACCAATCCTTCTGGGCGTAGTCGGCCCGGATGAAGCCTCGACCAAACTCAGCGGTCTGCTGCAACAGAAGGGCATCACGGCCGACGCCATTATTACCGATGAAGATCGGCAGACTACCATCAAGACCCGCATTATTGCGCATGGCCAGCAGGTGGTGCGGGCCGATCGGGAGGACCGCCACGAACTCTCGGAACAAACCGAACAGCGGGTGCTCGACAAATTCGATTCGTGGGCCGATGAAATCCAGGCGGTAATCATATCCGATTACGGAAAAGGTGTCATCACTGCCAGTCTGCTCGAGCGGGTGATCCAGATCTGCCAGGACAAGAAAATCTTTATCGCCGTCGACCCCAAGGAAACGCACTTTTTCAACTATCGGCACGTCTCCTTGATTACACCCAACCACCACGAGGCCGGATTTGCTTATGGCCTTCGGATTCGCACTGAGTCCGACCTACTGGAGGTGGGCGCCGGGCTGCTGAAAAAACTCGAGGCGCGTTCGATTTTGATTACACGTGGGCAGAATGGCATGTCCCTTTTTCAGGACGGCGCCGAACCGACTCATATCCCCACTTTTGCGCGCAAGGTGTTTGATGTCACCGGCGCCGGTGATACTGTCATTGCCACCTTTGTTGCAGCTGTTTGTGCCGGCGCCGATCTGGTGGAGGCGGCCGTGGTTGCTAACGCCGCCGCCGGTATCACTATCGGTGAGATCGGTACGGCCAGCGTCATGCCCGCTCAACTACGGCAGGAACTGTTATTGAACGTCAAAAACGGCAATCTTGTCACCACCCATAGCGGCTCGTGACGTTATCCCAATGCCGGTTCGCAATCTCATCAGCCGAACTAAAATCGCCGCTCTGGCCGCTCGTTTGAAACGAGGCGGCAAACGGGTTGTATTCACTAACGGTGTCTTCGACATCCTGCACCGCGGGCATGTGGAGTATCTGGCCAAAGCGAAATCACTCGGCGACGTTCTGATCCTTGGGCTCAACAGCGATGCTTCGGTTAGGCGGATCAAGGGATCGACCCGACCGCTTCAGAGACAATCCGACCGCGCGGTAATCTTGCTGGCACTTGAATCGGTCGACTATGTCGTTATCTTTGGGGAAGATACCCCTGATAAGCTGATCCGACAGATTAAGCCTGACATTCTGGTCAAAGGGGCCGACTACAAGGTTTCTGAGATCGTGGGCGCTGACTTCGTGCGTTCATACGGCGGCTCTGTCCGGCGCATCCGTTTGACCCCGGGCCGCTCCACGAGTGGGTTGGTAGGTAAAGTTGACAAAGCACGTCGCCGGTAGCAGCAGACCATTCTCCCTGACAACATCAAACGAAACTCACTGGTCTGGAAGTATGTTCGCATAGTCTTGTGCCCGGCGGGTCTTCAGACCCGGCGGGAAACCGCGATCATACTGTCATGCGGTTATGCGGGGCGACCTGAAGATCACCCTGCCACAATATAGGCACATCATTATGCAGGGAACTACTAGGACTCAGCACTAGTTGGCTGATTCAATAAAATCCGGACCCCACCGGCCGAAGGCTGCTTCTTTGAGAGCCTTTTCGTAGTCAGTGTTGAGGTCGGTGCGGCCCACTGTGACGAACAAACATTCGTCACCGGTCGAGATAAGATACAACCGGTTACGCTTGACTTCGTAGATGCCTCGACGACGTCGCGGGCCTGGTCCGGGGAGTTCATCAAAAAGTGTGAGCAGGTCGTGGAGACCTTTGAAGATAGCTGCGAAGGCTTTCTTGAACTGATGGGTTGTTGCCTGACCGTGGAAGGTTCCGTCGTTGCTGAGTCGATATATGTGCTCGACACCGGGCACTTCGCGCAGCGATTTCCTGATGCCTTTGGACGATTCCTCAGTCTCCATCTCGGGCGACTGAGCCGGCGGAGTTTGTTCCTGAGGTGACGCGGCTGTTTGCGGGACGTCTTGTAGCTGAACGATTCTTTCAACCTCGGCGTGCTGGTGTCTGATGATTTCTTCCATCCGCGCCAACTCTTCGGCCGAATCCACCACGCGCGGCAATCGCTTTTCGATTTTGTGCAGCACCTGTCCTGAGTTGAGGATAGTCGTGGTGATACGCGGGTACGGACGGTAGGTATACTCCGTCTGTAATTGCAAGGGGCCGGATTCTTTCTCGATCAGAGAGGTCCGACCCGACGGGATGTATCTATTAGTCGCCATTGGTTCCTACATTTCAACGCTCTCAGGGCTACGTAAGTATATCGGCATTTTCAGCAGTTGGAATAACCGCAAGCCTGACAGGTGAAGCAGCCGGCGTCAAAGATCATGGCGGCTGAACATTCCGGGCAGATTTCACCGGGATCGTCCGCTGTTGGTTCACTTTCAGAAGAAGACCCGAAGCGGCCCTGCAATACCTGGGCGATGGCGTCCGGAATCGAGGACACCTTGGAACCGCCCGAGAAGACCGGACTGGACCCGCCGATTCCCCGAAGCTGTCTGATTATCCGGTGCACCGGCACGTGAGCCCGTAAGGCCAGGGAGATGAGCCGACAGATCGCTTCGGTATCGGCCATGGTTGTATAGCCGGATTTGCCGATGTGGGCGAACAGTTCAAACGGCCGGCCGTCACGCAGATTCACCGTGACGTACAGATTCCCGTAGCCGGTCCTGATTTTCTGCGTGAACCCGTTCAGCATGTCCGGTCGTTTTTCCACTTTGGGAGTGAAGTGATCGGGCCTCTTGCCGTCTTCGCCGGTAGACAACACCTGATGTGGACGCGAACCGTCGCGGTAGATCGTCACACCCTTGCACCCCAACTCGAAGGCCAACTCGAAGGCTCGCCTCACCTCCTCACGTCCAGCCGAGTTCGGCAGGTTTATCGTTTTTGAGACGGACGAGTCGCAGTGGTTCTGGAAAGCGGCTTGCACACGGATATGTTCTTCCGGCGCGACATCCGCCGAGGTAAGAAAGACGGCCTTGATTTCATCCGGGATTTCGTCGACGGCATTTAGAGACCGATGACGCGCGATCTTCTCGATCAACTCATCGGAGTAGAACCCACCCTGACGAGCGGCCTCAGCGAACAGCGGATTGACCTCGGTCATCCGCGTGCCGTCCAGGACATTTCGTTCGAAAGCTACGGCGTAGAAAGGTTCGATCCCGGAGGAACACTGGGCGATGATCGACAGCGTTCCGGTCGGCGCGATAGTGGTGACGGTGGCGTTGCGCATGGTCAGGTTGTCCCGGGCGAAAACAGAGTTCGTCCAGTTGGGGAACTTTCCGCGCGTCTTGGCCAACTCCGACGAGTGATTGCGTGCTTCGGTTTCGATAAAGGCCATGACCTGCTCGGCCAGGTCCGCCGCTGTCTTGCTGTTGTACGGCAGCCGCAGTTGCACCAACATGTCGGCCCAGCCCATGACGCCCAGACCGACTCGGCGGTTCTTCTTGGTCTGTTCCTCGATAGCGCCAAGAGGGTACTTGTTTTGGTCGATCACGTTGTCCAGGAAATGCACGGCGGTACGGATCACCGAGGCCAGACGATCCCAATCAACAGCTAAATGCGGTTCGGAGTTGGTGTAGTTGTCCGGCAACGGCTTGCGAACGAACTTCGCCAGATTGATCGAACCGAGATTGCAGGAATCATACGGCGGCAACGGCTGCTCACCGCAGGGATTGGTGGCTTCGATAGTCTCGGCTGGGTAGGTAGGGTTGGCCTGGTTCATCCGATCCAGAAAAACCACGCCCGGTTCACCGGTTCGCCAGGCGCGGTCTACGATCAGATCAAACAGTTCCCGAGCGTCAAGCTTCGCCTCTTCACCATCTGCAACGTGCGGTCCGCCGGTGTGCGGATTATACAGTGAGAACTGCTCCCCCTTCTCAAGCGCCGCCATGAAGGAGTCGGTAATGCCGACGGATATGTTGAAATTAGTGATTTCTGTGACGTCATCCTTACAGGTAATGAACTCGACGATGTCGGGATGATCGACTCGCAAAACACCCATATTGGCGCCGCGTCTGGTGCCGCCCTGTTTGACCGCCTCGGTAGCGGCGTCGTAAACCTTCATGAACGACACCGGCCCGGAAGCCACGCCATGGGTTGAGGCTACCGTCGAGCCGCGTGGACGTAAGCGTGAAAATGAAAAACCAGTGCCGCCGCCGGACTGATGTATAAGTGCGGCGTGCTTGTTGGTCTCGAATATCTCCTCCATCGAATCACCAACGGGAAGTACGAAACAGGCCGACAACTGCCCCAGCGGTTGCCCGGCGTTCATCAGGGTGGGGGAGTTGGGCAAAAACTCCAGGGCGGCCATCACATCGAAAAACTTCGCTGCCGAAGTCTCAACCTGGGCTTCGTCGGTGCCGTAGTTCAGGTCTGCCCGGGCGACAAATCCAGCCACCCGGTTGAACATCTCGCGGGGGGTTTCGATAACGCGTCCCTGTTTGTCTTTGATAAGATAGCGCCGCTTGAGCACGGTCAGGGCGTTTTTGGAAAGCTGGATATTCTTGCTATGTTTCATTTGGTATCTCCGTCGTCCGTGTACGACCGGGTACATAGGTTACACTTTAGACCGGGCACATGGGTAACACTTTTTTCTATTTCTGTTCCTTTTTATCATTTTTGTTATTCCGTCTTTTTGGTTTCCGTGGAAGAT
>JAUXBJ010000267.1 GCA_030619425.1 bacterium | reverse complement strand
CGCTCCCTTTGGTCGCTCGCAATGACTCAAAAAAGGACTTTTTCAACAGTCCTTTAAGAGTGGGCCAACCGGTAATAGGAAGCGTCGCCGACATGATCGAGCTAACAAACGTCACATACCGCTATCCCCAACAGGACCAGCCGGCGCTGAACCATCTGAGTCTCTCTATCAAAGCAGGCGAGGCCGTCTGCGTCATGGGAGCCAACGGTTCCGCCAAGTCCACTTTCGCGCTACTATTGGCCGGTTTGATTGAGCCGCAGGGGGGACGACTGGACATCCGTGTCGACAACGAGTCCCCGCTGCCGGTTGGTATACTGTTTCAAAACCCGGACAATCAGATGGTGGCCGTCACGGTGGAAAAGGAGGTGGCCTTCGCGCTGGAAAATCTGGGCACGCCGCCGGATGAGATGGAGCGACGGATTGTCGAGACCCTCGAACGATTTCGCATCACGCATCTGCGCCGACGGCTGACCAGCGAATTGTCGGGCGGCGAAAAGCAGCGCGTGGCGCTGGCCTCGGTGATGGTTATGCAGCCACCGATTCTGGTGCTGGATGAGCCGGACTCCTTCCTGGATGAGGCCGGGAAAGCCATTCTGACCGACGAACTGGCCCGTATCAAAGCGTCTGCGTCTGTGTTAACGGAAATTCGCATCACTCAGTACCCACACGTGGCGCGGTCGTACGAACGGCTGATCCTGTTCGACCAGGGAGCGGTGGCGGCTGACGGTCGTCCGGCTGATATCTTTGCCGACACTGATCTCTGTCTCCGCACCGGCCTTCGTTACAGGCCGGATGCCGCGCAGGGGTCGCAGTCGGGCATGCCTGATCTTTCGGCGCCTGACGGATCGCCCGAGCAAATAGTGACACGGCAGCTTGGGTTTACCTACGGCAATGGGCGAGAAATCCTGCGAGAACTTAGCCTAGTCCTCGGGGGCGGGCAGACGCTCGGTGTGGTGGGGCCGTCCGGGTCCGGCAAGAGTACCCTTGGACTGTTGTTGTGCCGTCTCCTGATGCCGACGTCAGGGGAGGTCGAACTGCTCGGCCTTGGCGGCCAGTCGCTCCCGCCGGAAAACACACGCGGTCGCGTTTCCGGACTGTTTCAACAGCCGGAGCGACAGTTCTTTCTGCCGACCTGCGCCGAGGAAATTGCGTTCGGTCCCGGCAACCTTGGCCACAAGCTGACCTCCGGCGAGATTGCGGCGATGTTCAGTCTGATCGGCCTGGACAGTGATCGTTTTGGCGGGCGCGATCCCTTCACCCTATCGGGTGGGGAAAAGCGACGCCTGGCTTTCGCTGCGGTGCTTTCGATGGGACCGCGCTTCATAGTGTTCGATGAGCCGACCTGCGGTCTGGATCAGGACGGGGTGGGGCGATTTATCCGGTTGTGCCGGTGGCTCAAGCAGCAGCGCGCAGGTGTCGTGATTATTACCCATGATGGTGACATCATTCACGCCCTGGCCGATCGCGTGCTCATGCTATCCGGCGACGGCGGTCACCAACTCTTCGATAAAGGATGGTTTTTTGAGAATCCGCGGTTGGCCTCAGTTGTATCGTCGCTCACCGACAACGATTTTGGGCCCTCTTAGCAGGCTATCGAGAAACTCGGAACAAGAGACAGAAAGCAGTTTCCTTGTGTTGCTGTGGGCGGCAGACGTCCTGAGGTTGTCCCTTGATTACCGTGGATACGTCGCTTCAAACGGGCAGACCGGGAGGTCTGCCGCGCACAATAATGGCTGCCCCATGACAATTGGAGATTGCCGCGTAGCGGAAGAAACCATTTATGGCCTCGCAATGACGGGATTATCATTTTTTCAACAACCACTTAGAGTTTTTTCTTCGGCTTGCTTGACTACGGTTGAAAACCTGTTATCATTTATCGATAGATCATTCGGGAGATCATCCGACGTCGTGCTCCGATCGGTTCCGGCATGTCGTTGGAAGTCCCTTTTAAGGTGATCCGGTGAGGTCACTAAAGGACGAAAGCAATTGCTGATGGCAACCTTCGCAAGCCTCGTTAAACGCATCCGGGTTTTGAATTCATATTCCATTTTTCTCGATACAGGAGGTATCCTTGCCTGCCAAGAATGACGTCGTAATGGACGCCAAGAAGATCAGCCGGGCTCTCAGCAGAGTCGCGCATGAGATTCTGGAGCATAACTCCGGAGCTGAGAGTGTCGTATTGATAGGCATCCTGACCCGTGGCGCCCCGCTGGCGCGCCGTATTGCAACCATCATCCGCGACCTGGAAGGTGTGGAAGTACCGGTGGGACTGATGGACATCAGTCTGTACCGCGACGATGTCCACTCCAAACTCGACCAACCGATTGTCCAGCGCACCGACATTCTTTTTGAGATTGTCGATCGCAATGTAATCATAGTCGACGATGTGTTGTTCACCGGACGCACGGTGCGCTCCGCGCTGGACCAGATTGTCGATTTCGGACGACCTCGCACCATACAACTGGCGGTTCTGGTCGACCGCGGTCACCGGGAGTTGCCGATCAGGGCCGACTACGTAGGCGCCAACATTCCGACGGCCAAGTCGGACCGAGTGGTGGTTCAGCTTGATGAGAAAGACGGCGCCGATCAAGTGTTCGTCGAACGCGACGACAAGCAGACCGCCGACGGTAAGGCGACGGCGAAGGGCGCAACTCGAAAAGTGGGGGGAAAGAAATGAGCCGGCTTAGCACACGTCACTTGCTGGGTCTTGAGGGCGCTCCACGCCAGGACATCGAGATGATCCTCGACACCGCCGTGACCTTTCGCGAGGTGATCGAACGACGTATCAAGAAGGTCCCCACACTGCGTGGCATAACCGTTCTGAATCTGTTCTATGAACCATCGACACGAACTCGCATCTCTTTTGAGTTGGCCGAGAAACGGCTTTCGGCGGACACTGTGAACTTCAGTGCCTCAACATCGTCGGTGAAGAAAGGTGAGTCACTGCGCGACACGGTTCAGAACATCGAGGCTATGAAAATCGACATGACGGTGGTGCGGCATGGTTCTTCCGGAGCGCCGTACTTCCTGACCCAGTGTATGGATACCAACATCATCAACGCCGGCGATGGCTGCCATGAACATCCCACGCAGGCGCTGTTGGACATGTTCACTATTCGCCGGAAGTACGGCAAACTCGACGGTTTGCGGGTGGTGCTGATCGGCGACGTCAAACATTCGCGGGTGATCCGCTCGAACATTTGGGGTTTGAAGACTATGGGCGCGTCGGTAGCCTTGTGTGGGCCATCGACTCTGATGCCGTACGAGGTCGAACAGTTCGGGTGCGATGTTTACACGAATCTCGACGAAGCGCTGGACGGCGCCGATGTGGTCAACGTCATGCGCATTCAGGCCGAGCGGCAGCAGGCCGGGTTGTTTCCATCGCGACGGGAGTTCTCGGCGCTTTTCGGCGTCAACCGCGAACGGCTCAAGCGGCTCAACAAGAATTACACGATCATGCACCCCGGACCGATCAACCGAGGCGTCGAACTGGCCAGTGACGTGGCCGACGGCAAGAGTTCGGTGATTCTCGACCAGGTCACCAACGGACAGGCCGTGCGGATGGCCGTACTGTACCTCTTGTCCGATCGTGAAGAGAGGGAGACGGAATAATGGCGAGCAGGAAATACGATCTGGTTATAACGGGTGGGCGAGTCATCGATCCGGCCCTGGGATTCGGACGTGACGCCGACGTCTTCATAAAAAACGGCGCGGTGTCAAAGATTGCCGCGGCCGGCAAGTCGACCGCTCTGTTGAAAGGTTTCGACGATGATCAAATCGTCGATGCCGCCGGCAAGCTGGTGGTGCCCGGCCTGATAGATATGCACGTCCACCTTCGTGAGCCGGGACGGGAAGATGAAGAAACCGTTATTAGCGGTTGTCACGCGGCGGCGGCGGGCGGGTTTACGTCGATCTGCTGCATGCCCAATACGTCACCGGTAATGGATAACCAGGAGACGGTCAAGTTCGTGCAGGACCGCGCCCAGAACGCCGACGCAAGAGTCTACGTAGTCGGCGCCGCGACCAAGCTTCTTGAAGGCAAGGAGCTCTCCGAGATCGGCGATTTGGTCAAGGTCGGCGCGGTGGCCATCACTGATGACGGCCACTATGTACAGAACCCGGAGTTGATGCGCCGGGCGCTTGAATATGCTCGCATGTTCAACATACCGGTGATGCAGCACGCCGAGGATCAGTACTTGTGCAACGATGCCATCATGAACGAATCGTACCAGTCGGCGCGACTGGGCATGAAAGGCGCGCCGCCGGTCGCTGAGGAGATCGCG
>JAUXBJ010000030.1 GCA_030619425.1 bacterium | reverse complement strand
TTTCGCCGGGTCCTGAGATCGACGCAGTCGAGATTGTGACCCGGCGATCTTTCCAAGCGATTGCGGAAAGCACGCTTAAGGAACCGGCGGTTCTCACGACCTCCTCCGGATGTCGAAGGAACCACCATAAGTGACTTAGCGCGCGAAGCGCGAAGAACAGGCTTGCCTGTCACTGTGGGCGGCAGACGCCCTCGTCTGCCCCTCTATCCACGTGGCGCACGAGGACGTACACCACGCACAAAAGCCCGGAATGACAGAGCATGGGAAGATGTCAATACGGCAGAGACAGTTTGTAACACTAACTACTTTTTCAGCACTCCCAAACGGCCTGCGACATCAACCAAATTCTCACTTGCCCTAACTCTCCGTTTCCTGTATCGTGTGGTAGATTAACGGTAACCGAAGCACTTATTAATATGCGAAAACTGATCGAAGAGAAATTCCTCCCTTATGTCATTAAGCCGGGGCGGTACGCCGGGGGCGAACCGGGCCAGATCGTTAAAGACCCGTCCGGTCGTGTGAACTACCTCCACGCTTTTCCTGACAAGTACGAAATCGGTCAGTCTTTCTACGGCTTGCAGGAATTGTATCACCTGGTCAACGGGGATGATCGGTTCCTGGCCGAGCGCGTGTTTGCGGTCGATCGTGATGCCGAGGAGATCATGCGTCGCGAAAACATCCCCCTCTTTTCGCTGGAAACATCCAGACCCGCCCGGCAGTTCGATGCTATCGGTTTCACTCTGACCTACGAACTCGTTTACACCAACGTGCTGGCCATGTTGAATCTGGCCGGTATCCCGTTGCGCTGGAAGGATCGCTCCGATGAGGACCCTCTCATTTTTGCAGGTGGTCCTGCTGTCTACAACCCCGAACCGATGGCGGCCTTTATAGATCTGTTCTTCATCGGAGATGCCGAAGAGGGTTTGCCGCAGATGCTTTCGGTTTTGCATGAGATGAAGGGTGCGTCGCATGAGGAGAAACTTCAACAGTTGGTAAGTCAGGTCGAATCAGTATATGTGCCGCGTTTCTACGATGATCAGCGGCGTTCGCTGGTCGATTTCGCCCCCGCCGGGATCCGCGCCCGCCTGATCCCCGACCTGAAACCGGAGTACTACCCGGAGCAACCGATAGTACCACTCATTGAGACCGTCCATCCGCACTTGGCCGTTGAGATTATGCGCGGATGTCCCCAGGGATGCCGTTTCTGCCAGGCCGGTCCGATCTATCGTCCGGTGAGAGTGCGACCACGACGCGAAATCCTGCAGCAGATCGAGGCCCAGATGGACTCGACCGGTTATGATGAAGTTGCGCTGGTGTCGTTGTCGTCGTCGGACTATCCCGAAATCGATGAACTGGCGGCCACTGCGGCGCGGAGACTGGAGTCACAGCGGGTGTCTATTGCCCTGCCGGCCTTACGGCCCGGTTCCATCAGTCCGGCGCTGCTGGATGCCGTCAGCAGGGTTCGGAAATCGGGTCTGACACTGGCGCCCGAGGCAGGAACCGAACGTCTGCGGGCTTTTGTACGCAAGGATTTTCCGGACGCGGCGGTTTTCGACACGATACGCATGGCCTACGAAAAAGGATGGACAACATTGAAGTTGTACTTCATGGTTGGTCTGCCCAGTGAGACGGAAGAGGACCTGCTCGGCATTGTCAAAATGGTGCAGGAGATTCATCGGATTGGCCGTGAGTATTCCGGCAGAAAAACGATCAATATCACGCTGTCACCATTCACGCCCAAGCCGCATACTCCTCTGCAATGGGACGAGATTCTCCCGGCCGCCGAGATGCTGCGCCGCATCCAGTTTATCAAACGGACTAACCGTGTTCGTGGTGTGAATTACAAACATCACAACACTGAATCAGCTCTTCTGCAAGGTGTCATCGGTCGGGCCGACCGACCTATGGCAGATGTTATTGAGTCGGTCTTCAAGAAGGGAGGACGGTTCGACGGCTGGAGCGAAGATTTCAATCACGAATTGTGGTTCGCCGCCCTTGAGGAACATTCCATCGATCTGGAATCCTGCCTGCAACCGATTCCGTTCAGTACCGAGCTGCCGTGGTCACATATCATCAAGGGACCCTCCATCGAACAACTCCAGAAGGAGCGACAGCGAACCTCAACGCAGCTTCGGGAGTACCATCCCAGAGCCGCGGCGGCGGACCAGTCGGCTCAGGGTGGGCAGCCGATCAGTTTCGGCCGGACTAAGAAAAAGGTCCCCGGTCGAAACACGAGTTCGGCGCCGACCAAGAATCGAGTGCGTTTGCGCTGGGGAAAGACGGCCCGGTACCGCTACATGTCGCACCTTGACAACATGCGCGTCTTCGAGCGAGCCATCAGACGGGCCGGGCTGCCGGTGGCCTTCAGTCAGGGCTTCAACCCGACCATGAAACTGTCGTTTGGCCCCCCCCTGCCTTTGGGGTTCACCTCGGAGGCTGAATGTGTCGATATCACTCTTGAAGATAACCTGATGCCGTATATGATCGACAAACTCAAGAGTTGCATGCCGGAAGGTCTGGAGATTCTGGAAGCCCGCATCGTCTATGGTAAATCGCAGTCGCTTTCGGCCGGACTGAACCGGGTGCTTTACACTATGCCGGAGGCAGCGATGCCCGTCGACGACATAAGCCGACGTATCGATGATATCCTGGCCGAGCGGCGGCTGGAGATTGAACGAAAGGCCAAGTCCGGAACCAAGCTGGTAGATATGCGTCCGGGCATTTATGAGTTAACGATCGTGGAGGATCGGCTCGAAATGCTGCTCGGCGTCGGGGAAGGAGTTTACGTGCGGCCCACCGAAGTCGCCGGACTGTTACTCACGGACGAGTCTGTGGCGGTGTCCGGTCTGCCGTTTCATCGCAAATCTATGTATCGCCGAGATGATGACGGCTCGATCACCTCTGCAATGGAGCTTTGACAAACATGACTTCGAGTTCTAAAAACACAACCGAACAGAAATATGACCCGGTGCGGGCTGCGTCCCTTGAGGCATTGGTGCTGATCGAGCAAGGTGAGCAGACTGATGAAGCTGTCACTCAGGTCATGGCCGGGCGTGAATTCCGTCCTATCGATCGTCGGTTCCTCCTGCAACTGGTCAACGGCGCCACCAAGATGCGTCGCCGGCTGGATCATGAAATAAAATTCTATCTCTCCCGACCCTCCAAAGAACTTCCCTTGAAACTAGCCAACATTTTGCGACTGGGCTTTTATCAGTTACGGTTCACCGATCGCATTCCGGATGCGGCAGCGGTGTCCGAGTCGGTTAACCTGGCCGTCTTCATGCTCGACCGCCCGCGCGCGAATCTGGTCAATGCAGTATTGAGGGCCAGCCTTCGGGAGCCTCATCGGGCGCAATTCGTATCACCGGAGGATGAACCGGTCAGGCACCTGGCCGACTACTACAGCTATCCCGACTACTTTGTCGAATACTGCCTGCTTGAGTTTGGATTCGAGGACACCAAGCGACTTCTCGACCGCTATAACCGACCGCCGCATGTAACCTATCGGGTTAACTACCTGAAGTCCAAGCCGGATGAGGTGACTCGGATGCTTCAGGAAAACGGGGTGGAGTTTTCATTCGGTCGGTATCTGCCGGAGTTCATACATGTCGAGGAGAGCGGTCTCCCGCTTGAAGGGGAACTGCTCCGCACCGGCAAAGTGCACGTTCAGGATGAGTCGGCCGGTTTGGCGGTGCGGCTGCTCAATCCCCGTCCGAACAGCACCGTGGTCGATCTTACTTCGGCTCCGGGTGGGAAAGCCACCTATGCAGCCATCCGTATGCGCAATCGCGGACGTGTAACTGCCGTGGATAAATCGCACCGTCGCCTCATCCCGCTGGTAGAGAATGCTCAACGTCTGGGTATCAAGATCATTGCGCCGGTCGCCTCCGACCTGTTCGATTTTCACGGCGGGCCGTTCGACCGTGTGCTTTTGGATCCCCCTTGTTCGGGTTGGGGCACGGCGGGCAAAAACTCCGATCTGCGCTGGACCAAGACGGCCGATGACGTCAAGAACCTCGCCCGCATCCAGGCCCGCATGCTCGATCATGCCGCCAAACTGGTCAAGCCGGGCGGCATTTTGGTTTACTCAACGTGCACCATCATGCGCGCCGAGAACGACCAGGTGGTCGAGGAATGGTTACTGCACCATGACGATTTCGAGATCGATTCCGCAGCCCAGTTCTACGATGAGAGTCTCGTGACCGAGCGCGGTTTCGTCAAGACCTATCCATCGCATGATAACCTCGATGGTTCCTTCTGCGCTCGCCTGAAACGCAAGCCGTAATCTCCTCCTCCTCAGATTCAGTTCATGGGTGCCCCACCGCCTGGTGGCTGCCTTAGCACGTGATGGCTGTCAGGCAAGTCGCCTGGCAGCACCTGAAAACCGGCAACTACAACTCGTGACGTGCCGATCACGACAAGTTTTTGTTGTCGAGAATCCGACGACAGCGTACTATCGACGCATGGACAGTACCGACGACAGATTTGACATCGCCATTGTGATGCCGGTCCTGAACGAGGAAAAGCATGTAGGCGGCACCCTGGATCAGATCTACATGCAGGACTACCCGATGGATCGGGTGGAAGTAGTGGTGGTCGATGGAGGATCATCGGACCGCACCCGCGAGATTGTCGGCGCTTTCAAGGATCGATTCGGTTCGCTGAAACTGCTGGATAACCCGCCACGCTTGCCGTCGTCGGGGCGAAACATCGGGGTCAACAACTCAAGCGCCCCGTACATTATGGTGCTCGATGGTCACACATTTCTTCCCTCCAAAACTCTGCTGAGGGACATGCTGGAAATCTTCGAGACTACTTCGGCGGATTGCCTTTGCCGCCCGCAACCACTCACGCCGCCGGACATTAGCGAGTTTGAGAAGTCGGTGGCGTTTTGTCGCGCCTCGATTCTCGGCCACAAACCGGGGTCGGAGATATATTCGGAGGTCGAAGCCGAAGTCGATCCGACCTCATCGGGGGCCATGTATCGGCGTTCCGTTTTTGACAAGGTCGGGTTCTTCGACGAAACTTTCGACGCCTGCGAGGACGTGGACTTCAACTACCGCGTTCACCAGCATGGCCTGAAAGCCTGCATCTCGCCGAAACTGACCGTCTGCTACTATCCTCGATCATCGCTGTCATCGTTGTGGCGACAGATGGTCCGTTACGGCAAGGGGCGGTTCCGGCTAGCCGCGAAACACAAGCTGTTTCAGCCGGTCCAGTGGCTCGCGGCGGCGGCAGTGGCCGGGCTGGGTCTGCTTCTGTTGCTGTCTCTCGTGTCGTCGTCGGCAGCATCACTTCTCAGGACAGTGTTGGGATTGTACCTGTTGCTGGTTGTTTTTTTCTCGGGATACCTGGCGCAGCGACACAGCCACATAGGTTGCCTGCTGCACGGACCATTGATATTCCCAACGATACATTTCGGTTTGGGCTTCGGCTTCTTGTATGACCTGGTTGCGCGAGTGCTGGAGAAACCTCGTAGCTGAACAGCCATAGCAACAGATTGCCGCGTCGAATGCGATTGCGTCCGCGCCGCCGTCAAACTATCTTGCGACTATGTTGACCACTTTTAGTTACTCAGCCTTGAACTGTTTTCGTCAATGCCCCCGGCAGTTCAAGTTTCGCTATGTCGACAAGATCAAAGTGCCCAGAGTGGTCACGCCCGATACTTATCTTGGCACAACCATGCACCGGGTGCTGCGAAAACTCTACCGCCTCGGCGCTGACGATATCCTGATGCCCGAGGACGACGCGGTCGCCGAGTATCATCGCGAATGGGAGAAGCTTGACCTGACGACCCTCCAGGTTACCAGCGATTATTACACGGTTGATGACTACATTCGCATCGGCGAGAAGATGCTTGTTCGCCATTACGACAAGCACCGCCCGTTCAATCAGGGAACCATGCTCGGGACCGAGTTATACCTGAGTTTTGAGCTGCCCAACTCGCCGTTCAAGATTCGCGGTTACATCGATAAACTATGGCGCCGTGACGATGACGTGGTCGAGATATGCGATTACAAAACCGGAATGACCGTGGCGCGCCCGCAAGACGACGCCTTCCGCTGGCAGATGGGTATCTACGAACTGGCTGTGCGCGCAACCTGGCCCCAGTACGAGACAATTGAACTGACCCAGCATTTCCTCCGTCCGGACGAGTTAGTTCGTTGCCGCCTGAGCCCGGACCAACTCGAACTGCTGACTGAAGAACTCAGAGACGTCATAGTCGCATCGCATCAGGCCGAGCGGCTGGGCGATTTTCCGGCTCAGGAGGGTGGTTTCTGTCGCTTTTGCGATTACCAGGAATACTGCCCGGCCAAGCGCCACGAGAAGATGCTTGTCGAGGATACGACCGACGAAACTGAGGATGACGTGAGCGAGTCGGTTCGTCTCGAACAGTTGGCCGACCGTTACCTCAGCGTCTATGATCAAAGCAACGCCGCCAAAGCTGAACTGGATGCCCTCAAGGAGGAGTTGCGGCAGATAGTGCGCAACGGGGGGCCAAGCAAACTGGTCGGCTCAACCGGCGCGGTGACGGTGAAACTCGGCAGAGTGGAGAAGTTCATTACCAGGACGCGTGACGCCGTCGGCTTCGCAGAACTCTCTGCTGTAGCGCGTAAGTTGGGACTCGAGGAGTTCTTCGAACTGAATGGTCGCGCCCTTATGAAGGACCTTTATCGGAAAGAGCGGCTGGCTGCCGAACAGCTTGAAAAACTGAAACCGTTTGTCCGCGAGGATGAGGAATCGCGGGTGACCGCCAAGCCGTTCAAGAAGGCAGGGCCTGACGACAAGTAAGATTTGGGTAGGTGGCGCATCACCGCCGTGTAAGGTATTGATGACGTGAAGCGACGCGAGTTTCTGAAGCGAACAACGAAGGCAACCGCTCTGGCCGCCGTGTGTGGTGGCGCCGGATGGTTCTTCAACAACCGTCAATGGTTCAACTACGAACCCCCCATGGTCAGCAAACACGATTTCGAGGTTGTCCCCGACAACCGTTTTCCGCAACTCACTCTGACCAGAGATGAGAACCATGCTGCCGCCCTGTACGATGCTCTCGACGCCATTGGCTCCATCAAGCGGTTTGTCCGACCGGGTGAGCGGGTGACGATCAAGCCGAACGTCGGTTGGGATCGCACCGCCGCTCAGGCAGCCACCACTTCCCCGCTACTGGTCGGTGAGATGGTGCGACTTTGTCTTGAGGCCGGCGCATCCAAAGTGATCGTGTCCGATGTCACCTGCAACGAGGCGCGGCGATGTTTTCTGCGCTCCGGCATCAGGGAGGCCGCCGAAAAAGCCGGCGCCGAGGTGATCCTGCCGGTGCAGGATGATTACGTCGTGATGGACCTCGGCGGAGAACTGCTGACCGGTTGGCCGGTGCTAAAACACTTTGTCGAAACCGACCGTCTGATCAACATGCCGATCGTCAAACAGCACTCGCTCACGTCGTGTACTATCAGCATGAAGAATCTGTACGGTATCCTTGGCGGTCGCCGCAATCAGTTGCACCAGAAGATCGATCAGTCAATCGTTGATCTGGCTTCGTTCAGTCGCCCGACTTTGACGGTGGTCGACGCCACTCGCGTGCTCATGCGCGGCGGACCGCAGGGAGGTTCGCTGGACGATGTCAACATCGAACACACTGTGCTGTGCGCCACCGATCAGGTGGCCGCTGACGCTCGGGCCGCGGAGTTTTTGGGACTTGATGCCGCCAGGGTTGGACATATCGTGCTGGCCGAGAAGGCTGGTTTGGGCACGATCGATTACCGTTCGGTGGGTTACAAAGAGAACATCTAATGACGATTCAGACCGTCCGCAACCTTCGTCGATTTTCGCAAGTCTTGTTCTTTGTTGTTTTCTGCTGGCTGATTCTGAAAACCAACTTCGATATCGACATCGACCCAACCACTGTTTCGGAGATTACGCTACCGTACCCGGTGTCGATAGCGCTTCAGTTCGACCCGCTGGTGGCCCTGGCAACTCTTCTGGCCAACGGCACCCTTTTCAAGGGTCTCTTGTGGTCGCTGGTCATCCTGATCCCCACGATTTTTATGGGACGGTTCTTCTGTGGATGGGTTTGTCCGCTGGGTTCGTTGAATCACTGGCTGTCCGAAATCCGGTCGGAACGACTGAGTTTCAGGGGTAAGGGCAAGATTGAATCGAATCGTTACAAGAAGTATCAACGCATCAAGTACTATATTTTTCTGTTCGTGATCGCCGCTGCTCTCTTTGGCACCCTTCAGACCGGACTGTTGGATCCACTTCCTTTGCTGGCGCGTTCAATCGGCACGGTGGTGCTGCCCGCCACGCACGCCGCAGCCGACGGCGCTCTGGGTTGGGTGAAATCGTTCGGGATTCAGCCCGTGTCCAGCGCCGCCCAGTCTGTTTACGACTTTGTCGCACCGACGCTGCTGAACTTTCGCCGCGTTCACTTTCACGGTATTCTGACTATCGCTTTGTTGTTCGGCTCGATCCTTGTTCTCAACCGTGTCTTCACACGCTTTTGGTGTCGCGGTTTGTGTCCCTTGGGCGCTATGCTGGGCATCTTTTCACGCTATGCAATTTTCGGTCTTCAGAAGGACGAAAAAAGCTGCGACCACTGCAACCTTTGTCTGCTGAGTTGTCAGGGCGCGGACAATCCGGATATCGGCGCCAAATGGCGACAGCCGGAGTGCCACCTTTGTCTGAACTGTCAGGCAGTCTGCCCGCAGGGTTCTTTGAAGTTCAAGTTTTTCCCGACCCTGGAAGGCACAGTAACAAACCCTCCGCCTATTCAGAAAGTGGACATATCGAAGCGAAAAACGATAGCATCATTGGCCGGCGGCGCTGCGCTCTTTCCTCTGCTTCGTTCCGGCGACAGTTTCGAGGTCGCTGCCAACGAGCGCCTGATTCGTCCACCCGGTTCGGTTGCCGAGGACGATTTCCTGGCTCGCTGTATTCGCTGCGGGCAGTGTATGCGCGTCTGTCCCAACAACGCCTTGCACCCGACGCTTCTGGAGTCCGGAGTGGAAGGTATCTGGACGCCGATCCTGATCCCGCGCATTGGCTATTGTGAACCATCGTGTACGCTATGCGGCCAGGTCTGTCCGACCGGCGCCATTCTGGAGTTAACGATGACCGAAAAGGTCGGCGACAAGGAAACACCGCCCAACCGTATCGGCACCGCCTTCTTCGATCGGGGACGCTGTCTGCCCTGGGCGATGGCCACCCCATGCATCGTGTGTGAGGAATGGTGTCCCACCTCGCCCAAGAGCATCTACCTCAAAGAAGAAGTTGTCCTTGACCGAGAGGGCAATGAAGTCCGCGTGCAACGTCCGTATATCGACCCGAACATTTGCACCGGCTGCGGCGCTTGCGAGTTCGCCTGTCCCGTAGTCGACCGACCGGCGGTGTATGTCACGTCCGTGGGCGAATCACGCTCACCGGACAATCAGTTACTGCTCAGAAGAAAAGACCCTTCGCGACCTCCCAGGGAGATTCCGAATGAACGATAGACACAACCTGCTCGTGGTTACGATCATCACCGTCATGTTCGGCCTGACTTGCGGCGGTGAGCAACCAGCCACTAATCAGGAAACTGCCGGATACCTGGCAGCGAGTTACGATGCGATTGGCGTCGGGCGCAGTTCGCCGCCGCGCACTTTCATTGGGCAG
>JAUXBJ010000256.1 GCA_030619425.1 bacterium | reverse complement strand
GTGGCAAGCCACCGTTTCGCGCTACGCGCGTCATTCTACCACTGTCGTTCCTGCGAAAGCAGGAATCCAGGCTTGCTTGCGTAGACTGGATACCGCCGGCATGACGGAAGTAGGCAAGTATGACCGAAAAAGAAGAGGAAGATGGATTCCCGCCTGCGCGGGAATGACAGAGTGCGTGCGCGTTCACCCCAAATATCACTGTTCAACCCGTAGATTTTTGGGGAAAGTCCAAGGGTATTCGCTCTTGACAATCCGGCTGAGTGGAGTAGCTTTCCGATCTGTTATGGATACATCGGTACTTACAAACACGGAAAAGCAATCTCCGGAATCGGTTTTTGCACCTCTGGCCGACCGGCGCGGATCGGTCTGGCTGGATTCATCTATGCACTTCTCAGATCGCGGGCGCAATTCATTCGTCGCCGAAGATCCGCAGATCGACGTCATGTTAAAAAACGAGCGAGTTCTTGTAAGAGCGCCCAACCGTCGCCTTCAGACGCTCCCCGGCGAGCAGATTTGGGATATGTTGTCACAGTTGTGGAACAGCCGGGAATACTTCTCGGTGGGGTATATCAGCTACGAAGCGACCCTTCCGTTCTTGGGAGCGGCCAGTCGTCATCAGGGGTCCGACATTCCGTCGGTGCGGTTTCTGTTCTACGATACGGTGCGGAAGTTCGAACATTGCTGCGATGAAGACGCCCTCATCCAGGCCGATCCGGACAGCCACTATGGTCACACGACGCTGGGCGAAGGAACTCTCGGCTCTGTCGATCGGGTCCGCGACTGGCGCCTCACGACCCGGCGGGAAGACTACCTCGATCGGGTCCGGACCATCAAGGAGCACATCCGCGAGGGGGACATCTACCAGGCCAACTTCACTACACGCATCGATGTGAGCAGCACCGAGCCTCCGTTCGAGGTGTATCGGAGGCTTCGTCGACTGAACCCGGCGCCGTATAGTGCCTACATGAATTTCGGAGATTATCAGGTTTTGTCGTCTTCGCCGGAGCGGATGTTCGCCAAACAAGGCCATCGTCTCAGCACCAGTCCCATCAAAGGTACCATTGCTCGCGGCGACGACCGTTCCCAATCCGCACGAAACCGCCGACGCCTGCTCGAGTCGGAAAAGGACCGTGCGGAGTTGCTGATGATTGTCGATTTGGAACGCAACGACCTCGGGCGCATCGCCCGCCCCGGTTCAGTGTCGGTCGATCATCTGTTCAAGACGGAAACCTACTCGTCAGTGATCCATCTGGTAAGCGACATCTCAGCCGAGCTGGCCCCTAATGTATCGACGACCGACGTGATATCGGCCATGCTACCGGGCGGTTCCATTACCGGCGCACCCAAGAAGCGGGCGGTGGAGATTATCAATGAACTTGAGGCCTGTCCGCGGTCGGTTTATACAGGTTGCATCGGATATGTTCATGGAGACGATGCCGACTTCAATATTGCAATTCGTACCATGACTCACGCTGACTCAGTCTACCGAATTCATGCCGGGGGCGGGATTGTCGCTGACAGCGATCCGGAGGCGGAGTATCGGGAGATGCTGTTGAAGGCTCGCAATCTGCTACGGGCTGTCGGTGTCCAAATGGAGTCGTCGGTGTGCTGAAGACTGTCACCACGATAAACGGACGTTTCGTCGACCGCCGGAATGCGCGCATCTCCGTCTTCGACAACTCGCTGCTCTATGCCGAGGGTTTGTTTGAGACGTTCCTGGCTATCGACGATCGCATCATCTTCATCGAAGAGCATCTCAAACGATTGTACCGTGGTGCGCGTGTGATCGGGCTGGAGATACCGGCGTCGCCGGAGAAACTGACGGCTTGGATGCGAAAGACTGTGCGCGCCCATCCCGACCGAATCACCAAGCTCCGCCTGACGCTCACCAGCGGCGAAGCGGCGCGTTGGGTCGGTCGGCAGGGGAGACCGCAGGTGATCCTGAGCGCCTCACCGCACACAATGCCCACCCAGCCCTACACTCTTCACGTCTCCCGCTTCCGGGTCGATCACAAATCCGTCTTTCGGCGTATCAAGACGCTGTCGTACGCTATCCATGCCGCCGCGCTCAGCCAGGCCAGGATGGCAAACTGTGACGATGCTCTGCTTCTGAATCAGAACAACCAGGTCGCCGAAGTCACCTCCGCCAACATTTTCTGGGTGGAAAGCGGACATATCCATACGCCGCCCATCACGTCCGGCTGCCTCGAAGGTATCACGCGCAAAACCGTTTTCAAAGAAGCTCGGAAGCTCGGCTACATCGTTGCAGAAAGAAACTGCTCACTGGCGAGATTACTCAAGGCGGACGAGGTCTTCATATCAAGCTCGTTGAAGCTGGTTGTCGGTGTATCGGTGATTAAGCAGGGTCGCAAGGGTCACCGCCTCGCCACCGGCGACATCACCAGCCAACTCACAGAACACTTCTGCCAACTGGTAGATTTGCACTGAAAAAGAGCTACTTCTGATCGGCAGCTTACTCCCTTTCATCGGGAGGGCAGGCCAAGGGCGCGGTTTGATGCTTTCCGCCGGTGTGTTCTTGTTCGGCAGATGTGGACATCTGCCGTGCATATGTATTCCGTGTGCCCGCGCGATTTTCAGACTTGTAGGACAACCTCTCCTCGTCTGCCCCAGTACCAACGTGGCGCGCGAGGGGTGGCCGTCTCAAACTTGTTTGGGGCGGGTTAGTCTTCTGTCCATGGCCAAACAAGTTTGACCATGCCACCCAGCCGTCAGGTTCCAAGGAACCTGACCTACAAGAATAGCTTTGAAATGGGGTCGACAGCACCTGACCTGTTCTCGTCAGAGTCACCCACGGCCAGTTTTTTGTTTGACTCCATTGTGAGGCAGCTTCTTCTTGCTCGTGAGCAAGTAAACCTGTTTTGACCAAAGGTAGTGCCATGAATAGAGTCATCTTATCCGTGATGTTCGCGCTAATGATGTTGATCGCCGCGTCGGCTTCGGCTCAAGAGAATATCAATAGCGCGCAGACCAGTCTCTACGACGTGCCGCCGCGATGGCTGGTGGATATGCCGACCGCCGGGACGCTCCCCCGTGGTTTCTACACCGTCGGGCTTCGCCTTTATCCCAACGGCGGCGCCCTGGCCCGCACCGATATCGGTCTGTCGCACCGGCTGATGGTGGGGATATCCTACGGTGCCGAGGGTATCATCTCCAATAGGGATCCCAATTGGAATCCAAAGATTGAATTCAATGTCAAGTTTCGCATCATCGATGAGATAGAGGTCTTCCCGGCGGTGACGGTCGGTTTTTGTTCGCAGGGATTGGGCGCCTGGAATTCAGATATGGATCGATATGCTTTCAAGTCGCGTGGGTTCTATGGTGTCGTCAGTCGCAGTTTCTATTACTATGACTGGACTTCGGGGTGGCATGCCGGGATAAACTACTCGATGGAGAACGACATCGACGAGGAGACCGACGTTAACATCTTCGCCGGGTTCGACGCTACCTTCAAATACAACCTGGCGCTTATGATCGAATACGACGCCGCGCTGAATGACAACAAGTCGAAACTGCCCGATGGGACCCCGAACGGGTTCGCGGGGCATGGTCGTGGGTATCTCAACAGTGCGATCAAGTGGTTGGTCACCGAGAACCTTGAAATTGAGTTTCTGATGAAGGACCTTTTCGTCAACCGCCGCGAAGCCGACACGTTCACCCGCGCGGTGAGACTGACGTATATCGAGAGGTTTTGATATGGTGAGACCGTCGCCCGGACAGAACATCGTCACCCTGAGCGCAGTCGAAGGGTGAGCGCAGTCTGTTATCCTTCGACTCCGCTCAGGATGAGTTGGCAAGGAATAGTCCAAAGATAAGATTATGAAAACCTCACCCTTCATCACCCATCTCGCCAAGGAACTCAAGAAGTACAAGTCCCGCAAGTATCGCATCAACGCCCAACGGTTCTTCAAAGAGAAACTCGAACAACCCTGGATGCTCAAGGGAGCGATTTTCAAACAGTTGGCTAACGATGCATGGCAGGGGATCAAAAATCGACCCAAGAAGGAGGTTTTTGAGCTGTGCGAAGAGTTGCTTGAGTGTGACCTTGAGGCGCATGTCGGTTTCGCCTTCGACTTTGCCTATCGTTGTCGCAAGGATTTCACGAAGTCCGATTTCGCACGGTTTGAACGATGGGGTAAGATCTACTTCTCCAATTGGGGCACCGTCGACAACCTCTGCTGCCGGGCGTTGGGGCATTTGATCCTGATGTATCCCGAGTTGATCCCTCGCACCAGGAAGTGGACGCGCTCCAAGAACATGTGGATGCGTCGCGCCTCGGCTGTCTGCCTGATTGTGTCCCTTCGGAAGGGTCAGGCCCTGAAGGATGC